>NZ_JARESU010000185.1:0-13246 GCF_046027075.1 Paraburkholderia sp. RL18-085-BIA-A
TTGTGCCTGCGCGCGCTGCGTCTTTTCCACGCGGCCAATCCGCCTGACAAGGGTGGTGATGGCGAGTGACGTGACGAGAAAGGCAACAAGGGAGAAGGAATCCTGGGGTTTGCTAATGCGGAAGCTATTGATGGGTTCCATGAAAAAATAGCCGAGCAGCGCGGCGCCAACAACCGAGAAAATGACCGATGAGATGAAGCTGTCCAGCAGGGACAGGAGAACAACGGCAACCAGAAGGAAGAATCCAGCGGTGCTCTCTTCCTGGTCCAGAAGGACACAGGTTGCAGTAACAGCCCCGAGCGCGATACAGCCTCCCATCCACAGCGTCGCCAGGTACCGCAAGCTTCTGCTTTCATGTGAAGAAACTGTGCGCACAGGATAACTCCCTTTAGCGCCGCTGCGCTAACCGCTTGCATCTGGTCCAGATAATAGTCGACGCTTTCGACTTCTCCGACTGTTCGGTTCTCATTTCCGCGTTAGTTAAAGAATGAAAAAATACTGCCGGGCGAACAGACAAGCGCTGTATCGGTCCGAGACGCGGAGTGATTTTGCCCGTTTCTTGCAGTACGACACCGCTCGATATGTCTCCTTACCTCGGTTATACGCTCGTATAAGCGAGTTATGCTAACGCGGCGTCGGCATATCCAACCGTAGAGTAGATTCGCCCTTCGCCAAAGCCTACTCTTGTCTCAACGAGACACCGCTCGCCGTGATGACAGCGCAAAGCTCCGCAAGTCAGCGGGCATTCGACCTCTGCAACGCGCGCGAGCAACGGAATAGCCGTTGCCGGCAGACAGAGAAGTGAAAACCCACCGCTTTGGGGCCGGGTCATGGTGACGGTATTACTGGTCGACGACGACATGAACCTGCTTCAGGCGCTTGCGACGTTGGTCTGCGGGGAAGGTTACGAGGTTATGACTGCGTCGAACGGGGATGAGGCACTGCAGGCAGCGCGCCGAAGGCGCCCGGACATCGTGGTTTCGGATTTCATGATGCCGGTCATGGACGGTGCCGCCCTCATCGGCGCGCTCGCGGTCGAGCCGGAGTTCGCAACCATTCCTGTCCTTCTGAATTCGGCAGTGGCGACACCGCCGCCCCACCTGCGGGTGTCGGCGTTTCTCAGAAAGCCATTTGCAGCCTCGCGCCTGCTCGAACTGCTTCGGCTGCACAGTTCACGGTAGGGTTCAATCGCCGTGAGCGGTTACGTTGATACGCCGGCAATGGAAAACCATTCCTGTCTCCATCGAGGAGTACCACATCGACGAAAGCGCAGCCGCCGGAAACAGTGCTAAAGGGAGCAACACGATGTTGAACGTTGAACCCAATACGACTTCGGACATCCTGTCGGAGAACGGCTCCCACCATAGGTCTATTGTCCCCGCACTGCTTCAGGCAAGCTGGTCAAGGCCCGCCCAGGCGCCTGACGCTCGCTGGACTTGGCGTATGTTGAGTCGAAGTCACTAACGAAGCATCGCCCGGTGATGGCCGACCCAGGGTGCGCTCCACCGTCTGGCAACAGGAGGTCCAAAATGAAAGTAGAAGCCGCCATGTTTGTGCGACTGCGCCGTCTCGCTCCGGTTCTCGATGACATGCTCAGCGCAGGCGAGGTCGAGCACGCGGACCAGGCCGTTGGCCTTGAGTCGCTTGCCCAGCTCTGCTCACAACTGTTCGATGCGTACCGTTGTCAACACCCGCGCGAGATTGCGCAAGCGCGACTCGACGCCCCCGAATCGCAGTGACGCACTAGCTCTGAACCGACCCGCGATTCCAGGTATTCCCGTCAGGTTCCTGCTGAACTACCTCCCGTGTTTGCGGTCGACAATTACGCTCGCCCGGACTGTCCTTCTGTGCAACGACCCGAGGGGAAGCAGATGAGTAAGCACATCGTGATGTGGGACTTCCGTGCGAGAGTCAGCCACGGAACGGAAGGGTGCGGCCGCAGGTCAGGCGCATATTTTGAAGACCGGGCCTGCGATATCTTGAGGTCGGAGTCGACGTTAGTCGAGTGGACTATGCCGGTGATGCCGTTCTCTACTCCGAATTCAAGTCAATGGATGCATGTGCGTATGCCCCCCATCCAGTACACCTACAGACGAGAAGAAAATTGCAACGGGTCAGCATCGCGCGTCATAGCTATGGAAGGATACTCACCCGTCATGTCTAGCAAATCGCGACCCCGAAACGACACCCGACCTGCCATATCACCGCTGCTCCGAGCGCTTACCTTCAGTCGGGCTGCACACGAGCCCGTAACGCAAACAATGCTTTTGCAGTGCTACACAGGGTTGGACGCGTTCCGGCGAGGTCATGGCTCGCGCGCGCTGTTTACGACTTTAGGCCGACGGTTACTCGTTGCCGAAGAGCTGTGTCGGTTCGGATACCATCGAGACGAAATTGAGTACATACAAGGGGCGCACGCGGCGATGCTGCGTATCGACGCTACGGAGAAAGAAGGCGGCGTATGGCTAATGAGCGATGTCGACTATGCACGGTTATGCCGGGCGTTCGAAACCTTTGGCCGCCAGTTGTCAGTGGCATCGCTTGGTGGTATCGCCAAGGCCGAAGCGAGAATGGTGGAAGGCTTGCTCAAAGCCGAACGAACTCTCGCCCTCGCAGAAGCGTCGGCGTAGCGGCCAAGGTCTGCTCGACAGACTCACGTCTGGAAGCTGCCGGCGAACATTTGACGAAAAGCGTCACCGCATCGAGACCGGCTTGGGTAGTCCAGCGCACCAACCGCTTCGAAGCGCGGGAATGAAAGTTACTGCGAGCGATGAGGAGTGACATGCGACAACTTGCGGCGGCCGCAGCCTGTTGATACTTCTGTCTGTCCGCAGCCCCGGTGCGACGCCTTCAATAGCGGCGACATACGAATTTGGCGCCGTGGACGAAAAGACGTGTGCTGTGTTCCGGCGCAATGCCGTCCCGCAGAGCATCAATACAGCACAATCCATCGACGCTCATATCGAGCCCGTTCCTGCCGCAGAAGACGTCTATCTGACTGCAGAAAATTCCGCATTCAGACTGCCTCCGAATCCGGGTCGCTTTTGGCTACTTGCTTCCCGGCCAGCTTTCAGCGCGTGGCAGCTCCATAGCGCGCGTACGCATCGAACATCGCGGCTATTCGCTCCACTGCGAGCAGTGCGAAGGTCGCGCTTTTCGCCCGATGAGCCTCCAGATTTTCTCTCGGCGAAACCACGTCATGACAGCGCGCGCAAACGGCCCTTCATGACTGAGGCAACAGTGGAGACCGCCTCGATGTCCCTTGCGAACATGGAGCCGGCTCTCGCGTTGTTTGTGAGCTGCACGGTCGATGCGATAAAGAAATAGACCCGGTCAGCATCACGCATTAGCTGCGGACAAATGCATTCGATTTGGTTTTTGAATCAGATGAACGCCAAAACGTCGTACGGGGAAGCGCCTGCCGACCCTTAGAGTGGTAACAGACGGCGACGGTCGAAGGACGCGCCTCCCTTCATCCATTTCGTCCGCCGCGCCGCACGCTAGGGTCTCGTTCTATCGCATCATTTTCACGACGTTTGACGCGCTGCGCCCGGGAGAAATTCCAAAGCGATATGTTGACCGGCCGTCCTTTTTCGACGCGTACATCGCCGCATCAGCGACCTCGAGCAACTGCTCGACAGTATCGGTCCGGTCGGGATACGTCGCGATGCCGATGCTGACGCCAATCTGGAATCGCCCGGCATATCTCTTGTCGCCGACCTCGCGAACGCGTGCAATCACGCGACCCGCAAGCTGGCGTAACTGTTCGTCGTCACCGCAATCGGTCGCGAGCAACACGAACTCGTCGCCACCGACGCGGGCGAGCATGTCCTGCTTCCGCGTCGCCACGCGCAACGCTTCGCCGAGTTCGCACAACACCGCGTCGCCAGCGCTATGGCCGAGTGCATCGTTGACGCTTTTGAAGCCGTCGATGTCGAGGTACAGCAGGCCGGTTCGCCGTAAATCATCCGCAGAGGGAGTCGCCAGCGCGTCAATGGCAGCAAGCAACCGGTGTCGATTCGGCAGGCCAGTCAGCGGGTCGTGCGCGGCCTCCCGGTCGAGCGCTGCGGAATGGGCATGAATTTTCGCAAAGGCGCACCGCTGGATGAAGAGTGTGTAGACGAGCAGACAACACATCAGAACGGCAACAACCGCCAGCGCAGCTGTGCCGTACACCAGCCGAACGTGCGCATCGCGAGCCGCGACTCTGCGCTTTTCCCGCCAGTCATTCAGCAACTGGCCGAGGTCGCTGCGAAGGCTCTCCATGTATCGCTTGCCTTCGTTGGTCTGCACGAGTGCGATGGCCGCAGCGCGATTGCCCGAGCGGGCCAATTCGATACTGCGAGCCAGTTCCGTCACTTTGGCCGTCTTCGCATGTTCGATACGCCGGACCAGTTCGAGGGACTTTTCATCACCGGTCACCGCCTGTTGCAGACGCAGCCCGGTGTCGTCCAGGTCCTGCACCCCCTGGCGATTGGGCGACATGTAGCTTTCATCCCCGGTCAGCAGATACCCACGCTGTCCGGTTTCCGCATCTTCGAGATTGTCCAATACACTGTTCGCCGCGCCGAGGACAGCAAACGCCTCTTCGTCGCGCACACTGTCGTCCACGATGACGCGAGCTTCGTAGACAAACATCCCGGCTGCGACCAGCAGGCCGAGGGCTATCACCACGTAAAGTGCGATAAAGCGATTACGGTCGGCTTTCGCTGAGTGGGATAGGCGCGAAGGCAAAAGGTTCTCCGTTGCGGCGGCTGGTCGAAAACGACGCAGATGATAACCGCTCGCGAAGTTCGTCCCGACCTGCGGTTCGGAATTCGCACGGAGCGCTTGGGGCATCGTTGGCCGACCCATTGCAGACTTCCTTCGTCTGAAGGCTTGCGTGCTCAGCGACCCACGGCGGGCTGAGGCATCCGTCCGGATAAAAGCAACGCGATGGTCAGGACGCAGAAACCTGCTCCCGCGTAGAACGTGGCGTCCGCACCCAGGCGGTCCCACAGGCCGCCCGCGATAACGCTGGACACCAGAGTGACGACGCCACTGAGCAGGTTGAAGAAGCCGAACGCGGTGCCGCGTAGTTGCGCGGGCGCGGTGTGAGCGACCATTGTGGCCATCAACCCCTGCGTCATCCCCATATGCAGGCCCCACAGCCCGACACCCACGAGCACGATGCTCCAATGCGTGCCATGCGCCAGCACCACGTCCGATGCAATCAACACGACTAGGCCCGCAATCAGCAGCTTGGTGTAGTTCATCGTGTCAGCGAGCTTCCCGAAGGGATAGGCCGACAGCGCATACACAACGTTCATCGCGACCATCACGAGTGGAACCAGCGCAATCGGCACCCCGCTTCCCATTGCGCGCAACACGAGGAACGCTTCACTGAACCGGGCGAGCGCGAATACTCCGCCGACGACGACCACCCACCAATAGTGGCCGCCAAGCCGCTTCACGCTGTCCCAGCGAATTGGATTGACCCGCTTTGCGCCCGGCTCCCGCGCCGGCTCTTCGATGCCGAAGGTCAGCAGGGCGACGGCCAGCAGCCCAGGAATGACGGCAAGCCAGAAAGCGAGCCGGAAGTTATCTGCCCACACCAGCATAATGACAACTGCCAGAAGCGGTCCGAGGAACGCGCCGATGGTGTCAAGCGACTGGCGCAGCCCGAATGCAGCACCTCGCAGATGTGGCGGCGTGACATCGGCCACGAGCGCATCGCGCGGCGCACCCCGGATGCCTTTCCCAACCCGGTCGATGATGCGCGCTGTGACCACGATACCGATGGTTGGCGCCACGGCAAATAACGGTTTGCTTAGCGCACCCAGTCCGTACCCCGCTACGGCAAGCCATTTGCGGTTGCCCAGGTAGTCGCTGAGGGTTCCGGAGAACACCTTGACGTTGGGCGCTATCGCCTCCGCAATACCCTCGATGAGGCCAATTGTGACTGCGCTTGCACCGAGACTCGCCATAAGAAACATGGGTAACAGACTATGGATGATTTCGGATGAAACATCCATGAGCAGGCTGACGCAGCCAAGCACCCAGACGTTGCGCGGAATCTGGCGCAGAACCCCCGACTGCGCGTCGCTTTGCATCATCGACCCCTTGCCTTCGCGGAAATTCACGCGGTGGAAATCAAAAAATTAGGTGCTTTCCAGCATAACGCGCGGTTCTCAAGGCAAAGCCGCCAAGCACGACGAAGATGATAGCGGCAAGAATGAGAACAGCCTTTGTGCGAAGCCGGTCCGCAAAATAGATAATCGGTACGTTCCCCAGCATGATACCGAGCGCGTGCATCCAACAACCCCGAAGAACTCACGAAAGGGTACAGCCAGCGCAACGGTGACAATCGGAGTCTTGTCACCCATCCCCGCGAGAAAGAACGTGAACGCTGTTGTGCCGAAGACGCCCATCGAATTTTTCGTCAATACCGCATCGGCGTCGTCGAGCCTATCCGGGATGAGAATCCAGACGGCCATCACCGCGAATGACGCGACTACAGTCGTGTACGTCCCTGGCTACTAGACATCGAAACTGGCGGGCGTTTCAGCAATACGACGTTGATAGCGCATTGGTTTCACGACGCGCTGCCCGTTCTCAACGATACGAACGGGCGCATAGTAGCCAGGAAAGATTCGCAAGTCGCGTGGTTCCAGTTCGATACGCGTGATGTCCTCAAGACGACGAAGGGTCGCGTCGATTTTGTCCGCAGCGATGCGCCTGCTTTCAATAGCGGCCTTTGTTGTCTTTGTCTGCAGGACACGTTCAGCGTCGGCTAGACGCTTGCGCTGTTTGAACAACTCCTGTTCAAGAGCGGTTACCCTCTTGGCATTGCATTGCTCAATGAGCGCGCGAATGTCATGGACATCGTCAGTCGAGGATTCGAGGAATGACGCGTCCATCGCTTTCGGACCTTCGCCTTGTTTGAGCCTTCCACGAGGCCAAGGTACAACTGCGCAAAGTCTTCGAGCTCATATGAGCTCCGTACGTCCTCACGTAACGGCGATAGTCGGCGAGAATCTGGGCGCTGTAGCACATCGGCAGACCTTGGAAGTTGCAAGCAGACGCCGTCAGATTATGCCGCCGCCAGTTTGCTCGCAAGTGCGCCGTCGGCAGCCTTGCACCGGAGAAGCGCCGTTGATGTCAGCCGACGAACTCCACAGTAGACTCGGCGGCGTGCGCGGGAAGTGGACTACGGGCAGGCCTTCCCTTCCGCGAAAGAAGAACCGGTGTCGGTTGCAGAGAAATGGACAGGGGTTCTGCCAATGTCGGTCCGCGGCGTTTCACGATGTCGACCATCAGGCCATCTGAAGCGGGCGTGAGTGCAAGGCGCAACGTCGCCGGCGACGCGTCCTGAGCGGTTGTCATCGGCCGGACCGTGACAAAAAGCGCTTCCGGCGACTGCGCGGCAAGATGCAGCCGTCTATTCCCGCGCCCTGCCCAGCGACCGTCAAGGGGAAAAAATTGGGAGCGTTAGAGAAAACGTCGCACCCTGGTCGAGGTTGTTCCTGGCTGTCAGTGTTCCGTCATGTGCTTCGATAATTGAGCGAGAAATTGATAGACCTATACCCATGCCTTTTGCCTTTGAGGTGACAAACGGCTCGAAAAGAGTATCGAGCTCAGCGATACCATCTCCGTTGTCGGAAATTTCGATTGTAACCAGGAGTTCATCGAGGAAAGCGCCGGTGATGACGACTTGTGGTGTGCGGCCGGTGTTTTCTGTTGCTTCGATTCCGTTCGACATCAGGTTGATAAGGACCTGCTGAATCTGTATCCGGTCGGCGTTCACGTCCGGAAGATTGTTGGGAAATTCCAGCGTTATGGCGGCATCCCGCATAGTGGGGTCTTCTTTCAGCAACCTCACCGCGTCCTGGGCCATGTCAGGAATACTGCATTGAGACTGCTTGAAGGACTCCCGTTTGAACAGGGTACGGATGCTCTGCATCGTTTCGTCGGCAGCACGGCCATCCCGGAGTATGCCCTCCACGGAAGAGCGCGCCTCATCGAGATTGGGCGGGTTGGCCGCAAGCCAGCGCCGACAGGCCTGAGCATTGGCGATAACAGAGGTAAGTGGTTGATTGAGCTCGTGCGCTATCGAGGCCGATATTTCAGCGACCGTTGCAATCCGGGTTGCCCGAGCGAGTTGGGTTTTCACTTCTCGCAAGCTGTCTTCAGTACGTTTCTGTTCGTCGATGTCGATGGTCAGGCCGTACCATTGAACGATGTTGCCAGCCGCATCGCGCATTGCTTCGGCGCGTGCCAGATGCCAGCGGTATTGCCCGTCCTTGTGGCGCTTACGATGGGCGTAGGCGTAGGGTTCACCAGTCCGAACTGAGTGTGTCCATTTTTGAATGACGTTCTCCCAGTCATCCGGGTGGATGCTCTTCCTATATTCGAGGTCACAAACTTCCGGTGTGTCCCAACCGGTGTATTCCGTGAATCTCCGGTTGGCGTAGGTTAGTTGCCCATCGGCATCGGCGCACCAAATCATCGCTGGGATTGTTTCGGTAATCTCCCGCAACTGGTGCTCGCGCTGCTGGAGCGCGACTTCCGTTTCTTTCAGGTCGTCAATGTCCGTGCAAACGCCGTACCAATGAAGGATTTCACCCGTCTCATCGCGAAAGGGTGCACCGCGGACGAGATACCAGTGTAGTTTCCCATCAGCTCCCGTAATCTGATAAGTGTCCTGGTAACATGAGCCCTCGAGGACGCATTGCTGCCAATGGCTGTAGACACGCTCCCGCTCGTCATGCGGAACGAGACTGAATAAGGGCTCTTCGCCAATTTCCTCCCAGGTCTTTCCGATGAACGAAAGCATGCGGCGATTCCATCGGTCGGTTTCACCGCCTGGGGTGGCGCGCCAAATCATGGCAGGCATTGCGTCTATGAGCCTGCGAAGATGTAACTCCTTGCGTCTCAATCGTTCTTCTACAATTTTGCGCTCGTGGATATCGGTGAGCAGGCCGTACCAGTTAGTGATATCGCCTCGGGCGTTACGCATTGCATTGGCCTGGCACTGGAACCATCGATAAGACCCGTCAGCAGCGCGAAGGCGATGTACCATATCGTACGTCGCCCCGCTCTTCATCGATTGGTCCCATGTTTCAGTAACTGTCGCGTAGTCGTCCGGATGAACAAGGTCAAACCAGCCGTTGCTGGTCAGTTCATGCAGGCTTCTGCCGGTGTAGGCTTCAGCTCGTTTGTTCACATACTCTATTGAACCGGCGGCGTCAGTGCTCCACAGAAAGCCTGGCACTGCGTCGGTGAGCCAGTTGAGCTGCGCTTCACGCTCGCGGATGACCTCTTTCGTTTTGTACAGGTCATCGATATCAAGGCTCATGACATACCATTTGTACACGCTTCCGTCCTCGTTGAAATAAGGAACGGAACGGGAATGATGCCAGCGATACTCGCCATCAGCATGTTTCCAGCGGTAAGTGTCCTCGTAAGCTGCCTTCTGTTCGACCGACCGGAGATAACCTTGTCTGATTCGCTCCTTGTCGTCGGAGTGGATGAAATGCAGAAATCCGAGTTTTTGTAGCTCCTCCAGCGTAGTACCGGTTTCCTCAAGGAGGCGGCGGTTAGCGAAGTCGAAATCCGCTGCCGTTCTTGTGGCGAAGCGGCCCGGAAGGCGGTCGAGCAGTTCCCGAGCTTCCTTCTCGCTTTTCTTCAAGGCTTCCTGAGCCTTTACTGTGTCGTCGACCTCGATACCGACCAGGTACCAGTTGACCACGCCCCCTTCGTCGTAAAACGGTTCAGCGACGAGGTGTTGCCATCTGTACACACCATCGTATTGCTGCATCCGGACGACGACATCGACGGGGCGACCTGCTTCAATACATTGCGCCCATTCGGTACGGACAGCTTCTACCTCGTTGGGGTGGATGTAGTTCATCCACAGGTCACCGACAACCTCTTCGCTGGGACGGCCCAATGCGGCAAGTACGAGCTTGTTGACGTAAACGAGTTTGCCGGCGGAGTCCCCAACGCACACGCAGGCTGGCACGCGGTCAACCATTCGCCTGTAGGTTTGCGCTTCGCTCCGAAGACGCGACTCCGCAATCTTGCGGTCGTCGATATCCCAGTTCAGACACACCCAACGGAGCGAAAGCCCGTCTGGAGCCGTTGTTTTTGAGGGTGCTCTTCAGGCATGCATCCAAATTCAGACGACGATTCATGGCGTGCAACGCTCCGTAAAGCTCATCCCGACCAAAACCTGACGCGAATCAGATACGCTTCGCGAGTGGGATTGTTTCCATTACGGATGCGAGAATCATGGCGTCAATATTCAGCGGAGCCGGGTCCACTAGCTGGGGACGGTAGACGTCGTCGCCTACGGCAATCTCGGTGCCCGTGAGCGCACAAAAGCCGCGCTTGCGCGCGCGGCAGCGCTGCCATAGCTGCTCCCAATAACAGCAGGCTGTCAAATCTCGCCAGGAGACAACGGCACTCGTACGCGCAGGGCGAGGGCGTTCAAGCACAGTGACCTTGATACGTTGAGCCGACGCGAAGTTGGACCTGGCACGCGACGTATGCCTGACTGGAAGAAGCTTCGTGTCCCCTGAAAGCAGGGACGTAATGTACGACCAGGGCTGGTCGGTATGTGTCGCTTCAGGCATTGCATCGCTCCTGGCATCATAACCATCATCGTCAAAGCGGGATTGCCCGGACGGCACCGTGAGTGACAGTCTTTCGCGCCGTGGGGAACCCGTTCGCGGACCTTGGTGTTGATGATAGGAAGATTGTGGAGCGTCGCCTATTACATAAAGCTGGAGTCGGTCACAGCAAAGCGTGACACACGGCCGCAACGGAATCGCAAATCGCGCCATGCGAGAGGCGACTGCTGCTGTCGCTCCTTTGCGTCTGAACTTAACTCGTTGCCTCAAGCTGTTGGGCCTGTGTTAGCGAAACGAGGCGAAGATGCGCTCAGAAGATGAATCGATTACTGGGCGCGCTTCGGTCTAGCACGTATGGCTCGGATTGCGGCAAGGCACATAGGCGGAGGGAAGTCGACGCGATTGCATCGCAGTGCAGGAGCAATTGACCGCAAGCCCAGTGAATAGAACCGCGTCGCGCGTACGAACCGCGCGTTGGATGTGATGCTGCACGCCAAGTGTTGTCCGTGGACACGCTGATTGGCAGGTTTCAGCGCGGCGTGGTACAAAGTCGTCCGTCGCGGCTGGTGGTGCCGTGCGATAGCGCAATCGCGAATACGACTCCAACATTTAGAGGATTGAAAATGGCAACTGGCACAGTGAAGTGGTTCAACGACGCAAAGGGCTTTGGCTTCAACACGCAGGACGGCGGCGGCGAAGACCTGTTTGCACATTTTTCTGAAATCCAGGGAAATGGCTTCAAATCCCTGCAGGAAAACCAGAAAGTGAGCTTCGAGGTCAAGCAAGGGCCGAAGGGCAAGCAGGCTGCAAACATCACGCCGCTGTAACAAGCCAGTACACTAGCTTCCCCGGAACCATTGGACCGCCTAGGCTGGCCAATGGTTTTTCCGCGCGCCACCGCACGCTGGCTCGCCGCGGTTGCTCGTTCCGTGCACGCATTTTCACTGCTGGAATCGTGGGCTTTCGGCATACGGGGGCAAACGGGCGTCGGCGACAACATCCGTACGACTAACCCAGCGTTGCCAACAATTTCATAAAGTTGCGCTTGGCGCGATACGTCTGGCGAACGGTCTCGAGCTCATCGACGAACTGTGCGTGCTCCTTCAGCTCTGCCCGCAACTTCCCGATGGTGCGCACGATGGCAAACGCTTCGTCATATCGGGCGTTCCGTGTTCCGCTCTCGGCCGCTATTGGCAGCAGCCGGTGATATAAGGCAATGGCGTCGTGCGGATGCGTCTTACCGCGCACGGCCGCCATCGTTGCCCACAAGTTCGTCGCCACTGGACCTCCGCAGAACGCCTCCCATGCGGTCTCGCTTTCGCGCTCGGCAAGAAAGACTTTGACCAGTTCGGTGCGGCTCGGCGTTTGCCAGTGGCCGCGCTTCGTTTTGGTCGGCGCCTCTTCCGTGCGGACAAGCTCCCACAGACGGTTGAGTGCGCGCTCGCGCGTCGTATCGTACCGACCGGTTGCCTTAGCGACATCCATAAGCGCCGTAAACGCTTCAGCGACCGGCCGCATCTCGAAGCGCTGCCACGCGAATGCATCGGCCTTTGGGAACTCGCCACGGCGCAGGTATTCCTGAATACAGAAGTCGAGCAGACGCTGGTCCACGTTCTTTCCGGATTCCTTGAGGCCGCGTTCGGCCCACGCTAGACCGTCGTCGTGACGCCCGTGCTTTGCACAAAGCTCTGCGACCAGCAAAAAGCGGTACGGACTCGACAGGTCCTTCGAGCGAGTACGAATCAATGCGTCGACATCGCCATCGAGCTCCGCGAGCCGCTCCATCGCCCGCTCCAAACGCATCCGCAGCGGCTCGAACGACCTCCGAAATTCATTGCTCGGGGCGAGCGGCGGCAGCGCGTCCCAACCGCTGCCGACGAGTTCACGGTATCTGCGCAGCCCGGCGTCGCCCAGCGGTTCCGCATAAGCCGGCAGCACATCGTAGAACGTGTCCCATACGCCTTCCGTCTGAAAATGGAAGAGGCGCTTGGCGAGTTCCACCGCGTCCGGTCGCGTCTGCCGGCACGCCGCGAGATGAACAGCTGCTAGCTCCATGATTGCCGGCATGACGTCACCGCCGGAGTCATCAATCTGTTCGAGACTCTTTTCCGCGCCGGCAATCGCCAACTCCGCGAGGTCGACTATCTGCGCCGCATTCGGCCCTGCGAGACGTTGGCGCAGCATATCTGCGAGCGACATCAGGCCGTCCCCGTACGCACCGGCCTCGCGCCATTCGAGTGGCCGCGAAATGCGTGTTGCCTGACGCACTGCCGTCTTCATACTTGGGAGGTCATTGGCATTCGCCGCGCGCGCGGCGAATAGCAGCTTGTCGCGCAGGGCCATGTCGCGCTCGACCGCCTCCAGCAGCAGGTCGCGAACGGCGTCTTCGTTCAGCGTCGAGACATATTCTCGAATCTGGTCCTCGAACGTTTTTCGCTTCTTGCGTGGCTTCGCCGATTCAGCCTCATCGGCGTGGAATACTTCTTCGCCGGTATTTTCCAGCCAAGATAGCGCAACCGCAACGGCATGCTTGCAGAAGATGCCGTCGTCGCCGACGGGGCAGTCACATTCGTACGTCAGTTCTCCGTCGTCGCCTACGCCAAGTTCGACGCTGTATCGATGCGTGCCGCGCC
>NZ_JARESU010000186.1:0-13229 GCF_046027075.1 Paraburkholderia sp. RL18-085-BIA-A
TGATTTCCTTCTTGTTCTTGTCCCGAGGCGATGCCGCTATGAAAAAAATCATTCTCACCCTGGCCATCTCGGTGGCCGCCTGTGCTTTTTGGCCTGCCGGAGCACAGGCACAAGATCGCGAACTGGTAGTGGCATCGAGTGCCACCTACACACCGTTCGCGTTCGAAAACAAGGACAAGCAGGTCGTCGGCTTTGACATCGACATCGTCAATGCCATCGCCAAGCAGCAGCACTTGAAACTGCGTATTGTGAATACGCCGTTCACCAGCATCTTTGCGTCGCTCAACAATGGCGATGTCGATTTGGTGATCTCGGGCGTCACCATCAACGACAAGCGCAAGCAGAGTTTTGACTTCTCGGCACCGTATTTCGATGCGCGCCAATTGATTGCCGTGCCCAAGAACAGTCCGGTGAAGTCGCTAAAGGATTTGGACGACAAGAAGGTCTCGGTGGTCAGCGGCTCCACGGCCGACGATGTCATGAGCCGTGAAGTGGGCAAAACCAATCCCAATATCCGCCGTTTTGAGAGCACGCCGCTCATTATCTCCGAGCTGGCTTCGGGCGGCGTGGATGCGGCAATTGGCGACAACGGTGTCATCGCCTACCGCGTATCGCAGAATCCCGGCCTCAAGACCGTGGAAGACGCGAATTTCCCCAAGGAGTACTACGGCATCGTCGTGCGCAAAGGCGACAAGGCCTTGCTGGACAAAATCGACGCCGGTCTTGCTGCGATCCGTGCCGATGGAAGCTACAACGTGATCTATAAGAAGTGGTTCAATCAGGACTTCAAGTCATAGTAATGGTGTGATGCGGCCGCGCGCGCAGGGCCTGGCGCGGGCCGTGGCGCAAACAAGCCCTTGGCCGTGCTGCGGCCTTTTCTTTTTTTTAAAGCGAGCATGGAAGACAGCAATCCGATCTTGTGGTTCGGGTGGTTCCGCCCGGACATCCTGGTGGAATATAAGCAACTGTTCTGGCAAGGCGCGCTGGTCACCGTCGGCACGACCGTGGCCTGTGTGCTGATGGGCTGCGCCTTGGGCCTGCTGTTGGCGCTGGCGCGGCTGGCCGAGGCGAGACATCAGCCGTGGCGGGCGGTGTGCCAATACCTGCTGCGCTGGCCGTCGACCGCCTATGTGAGCTTTTTTCGCGGCACACCGCTGTTCGTGCAGATTTTGCTGATGCATTTTGCGGTGATGCCAGTGTTCATCCATCCGGTGAACGGGCTTTTGATCAGCGGCGATCTGGCTCGCACACTGAAGCAGGATCACGGGGCTCTGATCTCGGGTGTGGTGGCGCTGACGCTGAACTCCGGCGCGTATATTTCGGAAGTGTTTCGCGCCGGCATCCAGTCGATTGCACGCGGGCAGAAGCAGGCGGGCCTGTCGCTGGGCATGACGTATGGACAGACGATGCGTTATGTGGTGATCCCGCAGGCGTTCCGCCGCATGCTGCCGCCGCTCGGCAACAACATGATTTCGCTGCTCAAGGACACGTCGTTGGTTTCAGCGATCGGCCTGGGTGAGATGGCCTATGCCGCGCGCACAGTGGCCGGTGCCTACGGCCGCTACTGGGAGCCTTACCTGACCATAGCCGCAGCGTATTGGCTGATGACGTTCGCGCTGACGATCGGCCTGCACAAGCTTGAGCACCACCTGGCACGAACAGACCGCGTCGCGCACTGACACCGAAAGATCAGACCGCACCGGAAAGCTGGGCCATATGGAAGTAGCAGCATCTGGCATGCATGCGCTTATTCCATGGCTCCCAAGCCGGTTATAGGTATTCCGTGAAGGCCCGCGCGTCTCGCAACACGTCGAATCCACATGGAATGGACTCAGTAGTCCAATTGTCGTGAACTTCGTTGATGTCGACGTACTCTGGCTGGCTCATCGCAAAGATGACGACGCTGGCGAACGAATCAGCTGGAATGGCCTGTTCTTAGACGGCATTCATGCCGCCGTCGACGTCTGGATCGGTGATCGTTTGCGTCAGCTTAGTTGCGATTGCCCCGAGTGAAATGATGGTCGTTCGGATTTTGCACGGTTTACCATCTTTACTACGTAAGTCGTCGGCAAACATCGCCAGCATTTGCATTGATTGTCGACTCGCTGTGATACCTCAGCTGGCAACGGAGCTGCTCCCTGGCTGCGCACCTCAATGGCCGCAATGGGACCGTCAAAAGCTCAAGAGTAACAGGCCGACGCGCCGGAATTGCACCACAACCTATGTGCATCCCGTCATGATTCGCCTCCCCACGAAGACGCTTTTCAAGCGTGCCGTGCGAAACCCTCATGCTTCGCAACGAAACTATCTGCATCTCGCAGGCCGGCGAACTGCATTTTCGATCTGCTACGAAGACTTCCTATGGTGGCCGCATTGGCGGCGCCTGGTGCCAGGCCCGATGTCCTCGTCGGGATGTCTAACGGCTGGTTCAGTGCTGATCTCGCACTAGCGAATATTCAGCGGCAAAGTGTGGAGTCGATTGCGAAGCTGGCCGGTGTGCCCTTGCTACGGTCCGTGAATCAATGACCCCAAGCGTGTCGCGGGACGTCAACAGCCGAACCATCGACCTACGCCGACAAGATTTCATGGCAAGACATCCAGATGAAGCATGGCTTGCTGCCCTTCATGAACGGATGTCGCCGCGTACGGCCCTCGCCGTCCTGGGTCGATGCCCGTTTTCGTGCGTGGCTGCAAACCGCGGCGGATTGCCAGGCGCATTCTCCTGGGGGAAGCGCAATATGAACAGCGAAATCGAAGCTCGTATCCGAACACGGGCTGTACCACATCTGGGAAAACGATCCATCGCCCGACGGCAATACGGAGAAGCACTGGGAGGAAGCGCGCCGGCAGATCGAAGCCGAGGGCGACGGCGCGCGAGGCGACGCGGAGCCGAACGTCGATCAGTCGACGGAACGGGAGCAAGGCAGCCGGCTCGCTCCCGAGGAGCAGTTGCAGGAAGTACCTGGCGCAAACGCGCAGGCGAAAGCGGCTGCGCCAGGTACTTCTCGCCGGGAACGATAGCGTCGATGCCCGTTCGGCTTGCGATAGCAGCGAGCTTCCGTTTGCAAACAGGAGTTGCTATGAATAAGGACCAACGCAGAGGTCTCGCGGAAGAGATCAAGGGCTATGTGAGCAAGGGCC
The DNA here is from genome assembly GCF_046027075.1 of Paraburkholderia sp. RL18-085-BIA-A. NCBI lineage: Bacteria > Pseudomonadati > Pseudomonadota > Betaproteobacteria > Burkholderiales > Burkholderiaceae > Paraburkholderia > Paraburkholderia sp. RL18-085-BIA-A. The sequence continues at coordinate 3,142 of NZ_JARESU010000186.1, forward strand.
TGCACGTAGATTCTGTCCCTTCGCAAAGCCACACAGCCGCGGCGCACAGCATGGCCAGCAGGCCCGCTTTCAACGTTGGATCCAGAGTTGGCGCGTATTTCGGGGAATGGTTGCTGGGAAGCAGGTTGAGCTGCTTTTCCGCCTTTGCTTTTGCATAAGCTTGCGGGTCGGTACCACCCACGATCCAGAAAACGTAGGGGACTTTCCAGCGTCGGCCAAATACGCTGAAGTCTTCGCTAGCGGCGGCCGGACGGGTTTCGTGGGCGCGCTCGCCAAACTGTACTTCAAACGCCTGCGCGACACGCGCGGTCGCGTCCTTATCGTTCTCCGTCAACGGATAACTGCTCAGCGTCGTGAACTCGGGTTCCTGTGGCGCATTGGAGGCAACGCATTCGGCGCAACATATACGCCGGATCGCGGACAGCATGTACTCTCGCACGTCCTCGTCAAACGTGCGCACGTTCAGCTTGAGCGTGGCGTCATCGGGGATGATGTTTTCTTTTGTGCCGGCCTGCAGCGCACCGATCGTGAGCACGGCGCTGTCGCTCGGCGCTATTTCACGCGAGACGATCGTCTGAAGGCGCATAGTCGTCGATGCAGCCATGATCACCGGGTCGATCGACGTTTGCGGTTGTGAGCCGTGCGATCCGCGGCCGAACAGTTTTACCTTGAGGCTGTCGCCTGCCGAGAGGATCGTACCGCTGCGGTATCCTACCGTGCCAGCTTCCCCAACCATCACATGCTGCCCGAGAATGATATCCGGCTTGGGAAACCGGTCTGCCATGCCGTCGTCCATCATGCTGTGTGCACCGCGGCCCACTTCTTCACCCGGCTGAAACACGGCCAGCACGGTGCCTTTCCACGAGTGCCGGCTCTCTGCCAGCAGGCGTGCCGCACCCATCAGCCATGTGACGTGCAGGTCGTGCCCGCAGGCGTGTGCAACGCCTACCTCGATGCCATCTTCATCCTTGGCGATCACGGTGCTCGCGTAAGGAAGCCCGGTTGCCTCCGTGACGGGAAGGGCGTCCATATCCGCACGGAGCATGACTGTCGGGCCTTCACCGTTTCGCAGCACGCCCACCACACCGGTCACGCCGACCGACCGCGTTACCTCGAATCCCTGCGCTTCCAGGTAATCCGCTGCAATGCCCGCAGTACGGACTTCCTGCATCGACAATTCGGGGTTTTGATGAAAATCCTTATAAATTGTTTCCAGTTCTGGAAGTAGGGGGTCAACGCGAGCGGTCAACTCAGTCAGGAACGGAATCATACGACACCCTTCAATGATTAATAGCCTACATTTACGGCGGCTTTCTGTGGAGGTGAGGCAATGTGCGTCGCGCCAGAACCGCAACGTGTCGAACGCCTATTGACGGCGAGTTGCCGCGGTCCGTTCGTTCAGTCTACCCCTGCGGTTCGCGAGCAACAATCTACTTGGGCGGCTTCGGTCGTCCAGTCGTACGCGGGTGGAATCGCTACCTGCGCAGACTGTCAGTTTGCTGACGCTATGGAAAGATGAACGTGCTCAGCAAGATGTTGCAGAGCGTCGAAATACTTCGACCAGTTTGTCACCAGAGAGCGGGAAAAATCTCGCCTCACACGAATGCCTGCTGCCGTGGGCCAGAGTTCGAAATGGCGCGCGTCTCATCGGCCGATGATCCGGAGGGAGCGGGCCGCATTTTGCCGGGAGTACTTCCGCCTGCACTTCGGATGATCACGTGGCTGATTCCGATCTTGGCCCGGCAAACCCGGCAGCAGTTCGCGCTCAAGCGACACCTGCTATGCGCCGCCTCAGTCTATCGCAAACAGCTCGCAGCTCGCTGCACGCTTCGTCGCTTGGCATCGTTTCACTGTAGACCGCCCAAGATCCGTTCCCTTTCTGGGCAATTGAGTGTCCTCTAAGTTATTGCGTCGCGAACGCTTCATTCAATGTGACAGCGCCGGCTCAACGAGTAGGCCGCGTACCACCGCACGCACAGCAGGATCACCTCCACCGGATAGTGCAGCCGGTTAGCAGTTCGCCGATACCGGGTTCCAGCGTCTTCTTCGCCTTTGCCATTGTGATCGTCAATCATGTGGGACGGCGGATTTTACCCTCGGCCCCTTGTCGCGATACAACCGCTTCAACGGATAGACGACGGATGACGTGCGAGCGCGGTCACCAGCATCGTCATATACGGAAATAATGGCAGGCCAGAGAGAATGGTGTGCAGTTCGTCGTTCGACTCGACGTCGAAGATGCTGTAGTTGGCATATTCACCGACCACGCGATGCAGTTGCTGCCATTTGCCCTGACGTTGAAGCTCCTGCGAATAGGCCTTCTCACGGGCCTTGATTTCGTCAGCCTGAGCCGCCTGCATATCGTGTGGCAGGTGTACATCCATTCTTACGAGATAGAGCATGGGTCTCTCATTTAAAAAAAGTGGGGGCCTCTCAGGTCCACCAGCACACTATTGGAATGTCCAGATGTATTTGGTGCTGGACTGACTGTGCGCTCAGTTATTTTTTGTCGCGACGGTAAAAAGCCAGCTTGTGCTCGTCGATATGCAGGCCCAGGCCCGGCCCTTCTGGCAGATGAAGGTCGAAGTCCCGATACTGCGGTCTCGCGGTCACAATGTCGTCCTTCAACAAAAGTGGTCCGAACAACTCAGTACCCCACGCAAGTTGTGGAAGAGCGCTGAACCCATGTGCCGACGCAATCGACCCAATGCTGCCTTCCAGCATCGTGCCGCCGTACAGCGATACGCCGGCCGCATCCGCGATAGCGGCCGCGCGCATCATCCCGTAAATCCCACCCGACTTCGCAATCTTCAATGCGAACACGTCCGCGCATGCGTCACGTACGAGTTCAAGAGCGTCCTCCGGTCCGGTTACTGCTTCGTCAGCCATGATGGGCACGATGAAGCGTGCGGAAAGTCTGGCAAGTGCTCCGCGCTGCTCACGCGGTGTGGGTTGCTCGATAAGGTCGATGCCAGCAGCTTCGAGCGCGTGGATTCCGAGGGTTGCGTCAACCTCATTCCACGCCTGATTCACGTCGACGGTAACTTTGGCGCGGTCGCCCAGCGCGGACTTGATTTTAGAGACGTGAGCTACATCGTCACGAACGCTACGCCTGCCAATCTTCAATTTGAAAGTGTTGTGGCGACGCTCTGCGAGAAGCATTTCCGCTTCCTCGATGTCTCGTTGTGTATCACCGCTCGCGAGCGTCCAGAGGACCGGAAGCGTCGTGCGGACAGCGCCGCCAAGAAGAGTCGAAACAGGGACACCCAGGCGCTTGCCTTGCGCGTCCAGCAAGGCCGTCTCGATTGCACATTTTGCAAACCGGTTTCCTCGCGCAACCTTGTTCAGCTTGAGCATTGCGCCATTGACGTTGGTTGCGTCCTGCCCGACAAGTGCAGGTGCAAGGTAGGTGTCAATGGTCAGCTTGATACCTTCGGGACTTTCTTCGCCATACGACAGGCCGCCAATCGTGGTGGCTTCGCCAATACCCTCGATGCCATCGCTCGAGTGCAGACGAACGATGACCAGGGTTTGTTGCTGCATCGTCGCCATGGCTAGCTGATGCGCGCGAATGGTCGGGAGGTCAACGAGAATTGCTTCGACGGAGGTGATTTGGGCGTTCATACCTTGAGTGGCGGAGTTAATGGGTTGACGCAGTATTGCGTGCCCAATAATCGCCTGTCCAACACCATTAACGTCTAGCCCCATACCGCCGGGGTATAGCAGTCATCAGCGCTGGTCCGTTCGGGGCGTATAGGGTATTTTCTCTTCTTCGTAGAGCCGATAGACGAGTTCGAGCATTTCCCGAATGTCCCGCGACTCGTCGAGCGCGCGCATGCTCATGATGATTGGGGACACCAAAGTCGGGTCGTCCAGTTCCTTGTAGCTCACGTCGTCCCGCTTCAGGCCGTACACGCTGCTCGGAACAACAGCGATACCTTCCCCCGCTGCAACGAGGCCAAGCGCAATCTGCAATTCCCGTACTTCATATATCTTGCGGGGTTTGAGACCGCGGTCGTCAAATGCCGACAACACCTGGTCCGCATAGCTGGGTCGGGGCGCCTTCGGAAAGATAATGAGCGTCTCGTTGACGAGGTCGCGGAGAGCGACGACAGGTTTGGCAACTGATAGCGGATGGCCCTCCGGAAACGCAACAATCATCTTTTCCTCGCGAAGAATCACCCGACGGATGTTTGCGTCCTCGTGCCGAATGCGGCCAAACCCAACATCAATATGGCCGTCTTTCAGCGCACGAATCTGGTCCATCGTCGACATTTCGTGGAGACTGAGCTCGACCGTGGTGTTCTCGTCGCGGAAACGCCGGATGATTTTCGGCAGCATCCCGTACAACGTCGAACCCACGAACCCGATTGAGAGACTGCGCTCGATGTTCCCTACGCGTCTTGTCATTGATTCGAGGTCTGCTGTCTGGGACAGCAACTGCGCGGCATGCGAATAAAAAAACTTTCCTGTCTCCGTCAGCTTCAGCGGACGCGAGTTGCGCTCCAGTAGCTGCACGCCCAGATTCTCTTCGAGTTGCTGTATCTGGCGGCTCAGAGGCGGCTGGGCAATGTTCAGTCGGCGGGCTGCGCGCGTGAAATTGCGTTCTTCGGCCACCGCGACGAAATAACGTAGATGCCGCAGTTCCATCTCAATACCTCCTGGGTATAGACCGATACTAAAACAGTGTTGGACGGGCCTTTCTGATGTCCATTATCCTGCATTCACACTCTGTTTCAGCAATCGATTATACCTTCTGCAGATAGATGAGTCGGTGCCGAATCGAGGGTTAACCCCAGAGAAAATAGAGAGATTCAGGAGCAGACATGAGCGTCAAAGTGTTTGATACGAACGAAGTGCAGGACCTGTTGAAGGCTGCTGCGAACCTTGGAAGCCAGGATGGCAATACTCGCGCAAAGCAGATTGTCAGCCGCCTGCTGGGCGACCTGTTCAAGGCCATCGACGACCTCGACATGACGCCCGACGAAATCTGGGCCGGCGTCCACTACTTCAACAAGCTTGGCCAGGACGGCGAAGCTGCATTGCTTGCTGCTGGTCTCGGTCTGGAAAAATACCTCGACATCCGCATGGACGCCGAGGACAACGCGGCAGAAATCACCGGCGGCACGCCGCGTACGATCGAAGGTCCGCTGTATGTTGCCGGTGCGCCAGTGCGCGATGGCGTATCGAAGATTGACATCAATCCGGACGAGGATGCAGGCCCGCTGGTCATCCGCGGCACGGTGACCGGTCCGGACGGCAAGCCCGTCGCAAATGCCGTGGTCGAGTGCTGGCACGCCAACTCAAAGGGCTTCTATTCGCACTTCGACCCGACCGGGGCGCAGAGCGAGTTCAACCTGCGCGGTGCTGTAAGCACTGACGGCGACGGCAAGTACGAATTCCGTACGCTCATGCCGGTCGGCTACGGTTGCCCGCCGCATGGCGCGACCCAACAACTGTTGAACGTGCTCGCGCGACATGGCAACCGTCCGGCGCACGTGCATTTCTTCGTCACCACCGGCAAGTACCGCAAGCTGACGACTCAAATCAATATTGAGGGCGACCCGCTGATTTGGGACGACTTCGCCTATGCCACACGTGAAGACCTGATTCCCCATGTGGTCGAAAAGACCGGCGGCACTGATCTGGGCATGAAGGCCGATGCGTACAAGGAAATCGAATTCAACATCGAGTTGACTCCGATGGTTCAGGGCAAAGATAACCAGGTCGTCAATCGCCTGCGTGCGTCTGTCGCGGCGTAACCGCTCAACGCGGCTGCTACCTCGTACCGCTGCTGCCGCTCAATTCTCCGCAAGAATCTTTCGACACCCGATGCGCGTGCTTCATAGCCTGGAGCGCGCGTAGGAGAGCACACATGTCTGCCATTCTCGACAAAGCCACGCAGCTGGATGAACTGCTGCACACCGCCGTTCAGGACGACAAGGAAAACGGTGTATTCCGTTGCCGCCGCGATATCTTCACCAACGCCGATTTGTTTGAGCTCGAGATGAAACACATCTTCGAGAGCAACTGGGTATATCTCGCGCATGAAAGCCAGATTCCCAACAACAACGACTACTACACCACCTGGATTGGCCGTCAGCCCGTGGTTATCACCCGCGACAAGAACGGCGAACTCCACGCGGTCATTAACGCATGCGCGCACAAGGGCGCGATGCTGTGCCGGAAAAAGCACGGCAACAAAGGCACCTTCACCTGTCCTTTCCACGGCTGGAGCTTCGCCAACACCGGCAAGTTGCTGAAAGTGAAGGACGTGAAGACCACCGAATACCCGGTGCAATTCAATACCAACGGCTCGCACGACCTGAAGAAAGTCGCTCGCTTCCAGAGCTACCGCGGCTTCCTGTTTGGCAGTCTCAACGCAGACGCGATGCCGTTGGAAGACTACCTTGGCGAGACGAAGGTCATCATCGACCAGATTGTCGACCAGGCTGAAAACGGGCTGGAGGTGTTGCGGGGCAACTCTTCGTACATCTACGACGGCAACTGGAAGATGCAGATGGAGAACGGTTGCGACGGCTATCACGTCAGCACCGTGCACTGGAACTATGCTGCGACGATGGACCGTCGCAAGGTCGATGGCACCAAGGCGGTGGACGCAAACAGCTGGAGCAAGTCGGTGGCCGGCGTGTACGGATTCGACCACGGGCACATCCTGTTGTGGACGAAGACGATGAACCCGGAAGTGCGCCCGGTCTATCAATACCGCGACGAAATCAAGGCACGTGTGGGCGAAGTCCAGGCAGACTTTATCGTCAACCAGACAAGAAACCTGTGTCTGTATCCAAACGTGTTCCTGATGGACCAGTTCAGTACCCAGATTCGCGTGGTACGTCCCATTAGCGTAGACAAGACCGAAGTCAGCATTTTCTGCTTTGCCCCTAAGGGCGAAAGCGCGACCGACCGCGCTACCCGCATCCGCCAGTACGAGGACTTCTTCAACGTCTCGGGAATGGGCACGGCGGATGACCTTGAAGAGTTCCGCGCTTGCCAGACTGGCTATGCCGGCACCACTGCGCTGTGGAACGACCTTTCGCGTGGGGCGCCGCTGTGGGTCGAGGGGGCCGACGCGAATGCAAAAAATATGGGACTGAAACCGCTCATCTCAGGTGAGCGTAGCGAAGACGAAGGCCTCTTCGTGTGTCAGCACGAATACTGGGTGCATGTAATGCGTGACGCACTCAAAAACGAACAAGGGGAGACGCTGGCATGAGCTTCGACTACCAGAAAATCTGTGCCGCGCTGTACCGCGAAGCGCGCCTGCTCGACGACCGGCAGTGGGACGAATGGCTTGCGTGCTATGCCGAGGACGTTACCTACTGGATGCCAGCATGGGATGACGACGACCAGCTCACCGACGACCACGAAAGCCAGATTTCGCTGATGTATTACCCGGATCGTGGTGGCCTGGAAGACCGTGTGTTCCGCATCAAGACCGAGCGCAGTGGTGCTTCGATGCCTGAACCCCGTACCAGTCACAACGTGACCAATGTGGAGGTGCTGGCCGAGCGCGACAACGAAGTGGACGTGCGCTACAACTTCAACACGCTCAGCCACCGCTACAAAGCCACAGACCAATTTTTTGGCACGATGTTCGTGACGCTGCGAAAGATCGACGATGAACTGTTGATTTCCTACAAGCGAATTGTGCTGAAGGACGACTACATCCGCCAGGTGCTCGACGTTTATCACGTTTGATAGCAGGCAGCGGTGGAAATTAGAGGTACAGGAGGCAAGATGTCCAGCTACAACATTGCACTGAATTTCGAAGACGGCGTGACCCGCTTCGTTACATGCAAGGCCGGCGAGAAGGTGCTTGATGCAGCCTTTCGCGCCAAGATTAACCTGCCGATGGACTGCTCTGACGGCGTGTGTGGTACCTGCAAGTGCCGCGCCGAGAGCGGAAGCTACGACCTTGGCGACGATTACATCGAAGATGCGCTGACCGAGGATGAGAAGGAGAGTGGCCTCGTCCTGACCTGCCAGATGGTGCCAGAAAGCAATTGTGTCATCGCGGTTCCGGCATCTTCCACTGCATGCAAGACCGAGCAAAGCAAGTTCGCTGCAACAGTATCAAAGGTAGAAGCGCACAACGATGCGGCCATTCTGCTCGAACTGGATGTGGAAGCGACCGCGCCGGTATTCCTGCCGGGCCAGTACGTCAACATTGACGTTCCCGGCAGCGGGCAGCACCGTTCGTATTCTTTCTCGTCAGCACCGGGCGAATCGAAAATCAGTTTTCTGATTAAAAAGATTCCTGGTGGCGTGATGAGCACGTGGCTCGAATCCGCACAAGCTGGCAACAAGGTGGAGCTGACCGGGCCGCTCGGTAGTTTCTATCTGCGCGCTGTGGAGCGGCCGCTGCTGTTTCTCGCTGGCGGCACAGGCCTGGCACCGTTCCTGTCGATGCTCGAAGTGCTGGCTCGTACGAGTTCGCCGCAAAAGGTTCATCTAATTTACGGTGTAACGCGAGACCTCGACCTTGTGCAGGTCGATGCAATCGACGCCTACGTGGCGAAGTTGCCGAACTTCACCTATAGCACCGTCGTGGCTGACACGGAGTCGACCCATCCGCGCAAGGGTTGGGTAACGCAGCACATGCCGGCGGAGGCCGTCAATGATGGTGACGTGGACGTGTACCTGTGCGGACCACCGCCCATGGTCGATGCAGTGCGTAAACATTTCGACGACAACGGCGTGAAGCCCAACAGCTTCCACTACGAGAAGTTCACTCCTAACGCAGCACCGAGGACCACATGAGCACGCAACGATTTGCTGGCAAGGTCATGGTGGTCACCGGCGCCGCGCAGGGTATCGGTCGCGCGGTAGCGCTTCGCGCAGCCGCCGAAGGCGGCAAGGTACTGTTTGTCGACCGCGCCGACTTCGTTTCTGAAGTTGCCGCCGAAGCGGACGGCGCCGACACCGCAGGCTTTGTCGCTGACCTTGAGACTTACGAAGGCGCCGCGTCGGCGATGGCCTTCGCCGCACGCACCTTTGGCGGCATCGACATTCTGGTCAATGGCGTGGGTGGCGCGATTCGCATGCGTCCCTTCGCCGAGTTCGAGCCTGCACAGATTGATGCGGAAATCCGTCGCTCACTCATGCCGACACTCTACGCCTGCCATGCGGTCTTGCCGCACCTACTCGAGCGCGGGGGCGGGACCATCGTGAACGTCTCCTCGAATGCCACACGCGGTATCCGCCGCGTACCGTATTCGGCGGCCAAGGGCGGTGTCAACGCGATTACGCAGTCGCTGGCGATGGAGTACGCAGAGCACAACATCCGCGTGGTTGCTACCGCGCCGGGTGGGACCGATGCGCCGCCGCGACGTGTGCCGCGCAATACCGCCGGTGATAGCGAGCAGGAAAAAGTCTGGATGGGCGAAGCGGTGAAGCAGGTCACTGAATCGACCTTTTTCAAACGCTACGGCAGCATCGACGAGCAGGCCGCACCAATTCTGTTCCTGGCGTCGGATGAGGCGGGTTATATCACTGGCACTGTATTGCCCGTAGCAGGCGGTGACACAGGCTGACCCACGAATTCCTAGAGCTCGCTGCGCAGACACGCCCCACTGCCGGCGCTGGCCTTGTTCTGTTTCCGACCTTTGCCAGGTGGTCGCCAGGTCCTGAGCCGAGGCTGTCGTCGATCCTGGCTAGGCATAAGCAGCATGTGTACCGCGACGACATTGACTTATGAACCAGAGGAGACCAAGGGCAGGCAGCCTTCACCACCCTGTGCATCGGCATGGGCCTCCCGGGTTCGTAGGGGACGCGTTGCGTGAACGCACGCAAAGCCATTATGCCTGTCGGAATGGAAACAGCGGCCGAAAAGATTCGCTACGCACCTGCGCCGAAGATCCGCAAAAGCACTCGGCCACACGCGACGTCACAGCAATTTGCAATAGCTTGTCGCAATCCATGCTTGAGTCGCTTTCGCGCTAAGCGAACAGGCAATTGACCGATTAGATAGTCAAACCTGAAGCTTCGCACGCGGAAATCAGACTGGATGGCGATGCGAATTTCGAGGACATCGTGAATTGAGTTAGGGCGTTATTAAGAGCAACGAG
>NZ_JARESU010000187.1:0-13136 GCF_046027075.1 Paraburkholderia sp. RL18-085-BIA-A
TGCCGCGCTCACATCGCGCTTTGCCCTGAGCATGAAGTCCACTGTCTGGCCGAGCCGATCTACCGCCCGGTAGAGATAGACCCACTTGCCACGAATCTTCAGATAGGTCTCGTCAACGCGCCATGACCGCCCTGCCGGTATGGCAAAGCGATTCCAGCGCTTGACGAACTCCGGCGCAAAGCGCTTTACCCAACGCATGATCGTGGTGTGTGCCAGCGACAAACCCCTTTCGGCCATCATCTCGACCAGATCGCGCAGGCTGAGCTTGTAGCGAAGGTACCAGCGCACACACAGAACAATGATCTCCCGATCAAAATGCCGGCCATCAAACAACCCCTCCAGACCCTTCCCCTTGCTCATCGCCGCCCACCAGATTGATTGGATCGCTACTTTAACCGGTCCAATGAGCCTATTTGCACCAGAACCCTGCGCATGGCGTCGAGTTGACGATCAAGATGGAGGCGCCTCCTCCCGAGCTTGATGAAGGGCATTACCTTGTAAAGGCCGCCGAACGGATCTTGGCGTATTGTGCATCCGTCTCCGGGCTGGGCACCTCATATCTCATGTGCTCACATGCCGACAGAATATATCGAAGAAGAACAATTTTATAATTCAATCGAAACGTTTAGAAATCTCGCACTTCATCTGGTTTAATTTTCAGTGCGTCATTAACTTCCAAGCTGCTTGTCCCAGGCGCGTCTGCCGCACGGAAATGGAAAAATATCCATCCATTTCCGTCGGCAATAGTTGCTCCGTCGAGCGGCGTTGAGCGCGTTCACGGAGCGACGAATGCCGAGTATTCACGCGCGCGCAAACTCTTCATTCGCATAAGTCCGCTATTGACAAGAGAATATTGACGAAAAATAATCCGTTAAATGTATCGAATTACTTTCGGTGTATTCAAAGCTTATCTTTATTCTTGGCGGCTTCGCGGCGCCGGATTCAAATCTGCCGCGTCGATTGGCGCGGCGCATGGGCTTTTTCCCGATGAGCTCCATCCGATTTCTCAAGACGTTTATTGCGATCGCGCAGTACGGCTCATTTGCTGCCGCGGCTGAACACGTGTCAGTCACTCAGGCCGCTGTCGGCATGCAAATGCGATCCCTCGAGCAGCAGCTCAACATCCCGCTGTTCGACCGTCAGGGGCGTACTGCCGCACTCAGCCGCAATGCGCTGGCTCTGCTGCCGCGCATCGAACACATCGTCGCCCTTTACGATGGTCTGAGCGACGCCTGGGAGGAAGACGAGATGCTCGTCGGATCGGTGACGCTCGGTTCGGTGGTTTCGGCGATGGCATCGCTCGCCACGCAGATTACCGATTTGAAGACGGCGCACCCGCGCCTGGACCTGCGTCTGGTGACTGGCAAATCGTTGGAGTTGCGCGCGCGTCTCAATGCGCGCGAGATCAACGCGGCCGTTATCGTGCGGTTGCAGGAAAGCCTGCCAAAGCCGTTCGATTGGCGCACCTTGTATGAGGAACCGCTTGTGTTGGTAGCTCACCGCGAAACACTTACAGCCCGGGCGGGCAGTGCGGCCGGGCTGTTGCGCGATCGTCCGTTCTTGTCCTTCGATCGCAGCCAGCGCACAGGCATGTTGATAGAGCTGGCGGTGCAGCGCCAGGGCATTGCCGTCAACGAGCTCGTGGAGTTGGATTCGCTCGAGACCATCATCGAACTGGTGCGCCAGGATATCGGCGTAGCCATCGTGCCACTGTTGCGCAATGCGACGTGGCAAAACGATCCCCTGCTGCGCATCATTCCGCTGCCAGTCCCGAGCACCCCGCGCGAGGTGGGCATCCTCGCGCGCACCGACGTGATGCGCCCCTATCTCATGCAGGCGCTCCGCGAGCGCCTGACCATGCCCGCGGTAAGGAGCACTGCCGTCCGCGCCGTGGATGCCTTCGACACGAAGCCGACACGGTGCCCTCCTTAACAGGACAACGGCCCGCGCCGTGCAGGTGGCATTAGAACACCGTTCGTAATCCTATTCGCACCAAAGACTGGCTGGCGGACGTGGACGCCGTTTGCTGGTTCATGGCCGCGACCGCGGCCTTACCGCGAGAGTCAGTGCCCGATGCGTGCTGATAGACGCCGACCAGGTACACCGAAGTGCGTTTCGAGAAATAATAGGCGGCATTCGCCGCCACCTGGTTGTAGATGGCGCCCGGGTTTGAATCGATGCCGTTGCCTTTCAGGTAGTCGTACGCCATCCCAACCCTAATGGCGTGCCCCAGGTCGTATTGAACGCTGACCTCGGCATCGTTGAACACGGCTGTACCGGAATAGTGGGACGGATTCGGCCCCGAGGTAGTATCCCCAACCCCCTTGAACGCGATATTCGAATACGTGCCGGCGATTGTCGCTTTACCGAAGCGATAGCTGGCGCCCACCGCAATGTCCTGATACGTATGCGCCGACAGGAAGCCACTGAAGGCCGGCGAGGTCGCGTTTGTCGTCGCGGCGGTCAACGTGGTTTGCGAGCTCGTTCCGAAGAAGCTGATATTGGGGTTTCGGGCGTTCACGTAGCCGGCCCCGGCCGCAAACGCCCCGTACACGTAGTGCATGCCGGCCGATATAACCTGGTTGCGCGACGCGTCGCCGCTGACTCCGCCAAGCCCATACAGTGCGCCGAAACGGAAACCGCCGATTGTCGGCGTCACGTACTTGACGGCGTTATTGATCCGGTACGTGTTGTGCAGATTGTCAATGTCGCCCGAATGCGCGGATGAGCTGCCGCCACCTAGCGCGGCAAAGGCGAAGCGTCCCACCTCGTCCACCACGAGGTCGTACTGTCGCCCAAGCGTCACGGTACCCGCGGTGCGCGACGACAGGCCAACGTACGCTTGCCGGCCGAACAGCAAGCCCCCCTGCGATGCCTTGCCGGTTGTATTGTCAAAGCCGTTTTCGAGGTCGAACACAGTCTTGAGACCATCACCGAGGTCTTCGGTACCGCGAAAGCCGAAGCGGCTGCCGCTGTTGTAACCACTACTCATTGCGTACTGGTGCTGTCCCCCAGCGTTCGAGACATAGTTGATGCCGGTATCGATAATGCCGTACAACGTTACACTGCTTTGAGCATGTGCAAGCCCCGGTACTACCGAAACCGCCCCCACAGCCGAAAGGGCGGCCATCCACATCCTCTTTTTCATTACGTTTCTCCGGTTGAGATTTTCCTGTATTGCGCTTGCTAATGCCGATATACAAATAAATAGTCCTAAATTATTCGAATGGACGAGCCTACCCCTGCGCGATGTATAGGTACATTGCGCCTGCGGATGACACAGTAGGCTCTGGCCGCTCTTGTCGAGCCCCGCCCTTATTGAGGCGCTAAAGCGCTCGTCTTATGATGCTGCGCCAGCACGGTTCGATCAGCGCTCGCCGGCGCCCCGCAGAGGGGCGCGCACCTTCTTGACCGGATGCTTTTCGGCCCGCGCCTGGTCCCATGTTTTAGCGCATGGGCAGTTACGATTTGAGGGTCATGCCACGCAGACGAATCAACCCGTCTGGATAGGCGACAAACCCTCCGACCTTGTTGCTTAAGGCGAACGGCAAAGGCGGGAAATAGAGGTATGTGATCGGCTGTTCCCTGGCGATGAGCTGGAACACCTGGTCGTATAGCGACTTGCGTTCCACCGGGCCCGAAGCGCTGCGCGCCTGCACTAGCAAGGAGTCGACCTGCGGGTCGCAGAAGTGGCCATAGTTCATGGCACCTTTGCACGACACGAACGGCAGCAGATTGCCGTCAGGGTCGATGCGTCCCGACCACGGCCGCAAGATCACCTGGAACTTGCCACCGATCGCGGCCGCTTGAGCCGCTGAAAAATCGGCGGGAATCAGTTTCAGGCGTATGTTGGCTTCGGCCGCCATCGCCTGAATCACCTGGGCAAGTTGCATGGTCGAGGTGCTATTGCCCAGTAACAACTGGATATCGACACCGTTCGGGTAGCCGGCCGCGGTCAACAGAGCGCGTGCTCGCGCGACATCGCGTTGCGGAATTGTCAGCGCCTTGTCGTAATAGGGGTTTGTCGGCGGGATAGCCTGCACAGCCGGTGCGAACATGCCGGCACCGACCACCTGGTTGATCACGCCGCGGTCCAGAGAGAGGCTGAGCGCCTCACGCACGCGGGCATCGCGCCATGGGCCGGCTGCCGACGGTCCATTATTAAGGTTGTAGGTCATGCCCATAAAGCCGAGACCGTTCGACATGACGAAGTGCAGGCTCGCATCGCGCTTCACTGAATCGACGTCGGATGTGCCGATGCGTTCGGCGATGTCGATCGAGCCCGAGCGCAGGTCGGCAAGCCGTACAGTTCCGTCCGGAACAGGCATGTAGATCACCTGCTGGATCGGATACGCCGCGGCATCCCAGTAGGTAGGCGACTTGTTGAGTACGATGCGGTAGTTCTGTACTCGCTGAGAAAACTGATAAGGGCCGACACAAATCGGGTGTCGCGAGATCTCGTCGTCGTTGGACAGGATTTTCGGCGCGAGCATCATTCCCGCCCGGTCCGACAGCATGCTTAGCAGCGCAGCATCGGGATGGTTCAGAGAGAGCTGAACCGCAGACTCGTCAATCACGCTCACGTGGTCTACCGATGCCAGTTCCAATTTGCGGGCACTGACAGGGGAGGTCAATTCGCGGTCGAAATTGGCCTTCACTGCGGCGGCGTTAAAAGGCTCTCCGTCCTGGAATGAAACATTCTTGCGCAACTTCAGCGTAACGGTTTTTCCGTCGGGACTGACCGTCCATGAAGTGGCCAGCTTAGGCGTCAACTTCAGGTCCGGCGTGATGGAGATCAGCGAATCGCACATGGATGCAAATACCATCCGGTCCACCATTTGCAGACTGCGATGCGGGTCGATCGTGCCGATATCGTCCTCGAGCCCGATGCGCAGAGTTTGCGCCATCGCTGTACCGGCTCCCAGCATTAAGATTCCTGCAACTGCTACCTTCCGCATGATCCTATCCTCTATTCGCTTTACATTGATCGGCGATCTGCCGTCCGGCCTGATACCTCGGAACCATGCACGCGTCATCGATCAGGTGGGATACCTGATCGATCTGTCATGTTCAAAACCGCACTTCAATATCCCACGGCGCGGCCATCGCGCCGACCATCGGTTGCCACTACGTACCCATGATCCGGGTTGTCCGAGAGCCGCGAGATGAATTGGCCCGAGCCGAAATCCACGTGCTGGTCTCCGTGCGGCTTCAACGTGTGCCCCATCTCCTGCAGATCCCTCAGCACGCCGGGATTGACCGCACTTTCGACGTCGAGCGTGAAATCTCGATTGAGCTTCCAGCGTGGTGCGTCGCACGCAGCTTGCGGCTGCTGCCCGTAGTCGAGCATCCGTACGAGGGTTTGCACGTGGGCCTGCGGCTGCACCTCGGCACCCACCACGCCGAAGCTCATCACTGGATTGCCGTCGCGCATCAGGAAACCGGGCATGATGGTATGGAACGGCCGCTTGCCGGCCCGCACCACGTTGACCGACTTAGGGTCCATTGAGAAGCCCGCGCCGCGGTTCTGGAAACTGATGCCGGTGCCCGGGACCACCACGCCGGAACCGAAACCGCGATAGTTCGACTGAATCAGCGAGACCATCATGCCGCGTTCGTCCGCGGTACTGATTTGCGTCGTGCCACCTGGCTTCGGCAGGCCGGGCGCCGGCGAGCCTGCACGGTGCGGGTCGATTAACGCGGCACGCGCATCGAGATACGCGTCGTCCAGCATTTCGGCCGGCGAGACCGTCATACAGCGCGGGTCTCCGACAAGCTCGTACACGTCGGAAAACGCGAGCTTCATCGCTTCTATCTGCAAGTGCTGTGAGTGTGCCGAATCGACAGGCCATGCTCGCAAGTCGAAGCGCTCGAGAATGCCCAGCGCGATCAGCGCCGCAATGCCCTGGCCGTTGGGCGGTAGTTCATGCACCGTATAGCCGCGGTAATCGCGGCTGATGGTATCGACCCATTCGGCTCGATGCTCCCGCAAATCGGACAGATCAAGAGCGCCCCCAGTCTCGCGAGCGAAGGCCAACGTGCGTTCGGCCAGTTCCCCTTCGTAGAACACTGCCGCGCCTTCACGGCCGAGCAGCCGCAATGTATAGGCATGGCCGGGCGATTGGAATTTCTCGCCCATATGCGGCGCGCGCCCGTGCGGCATGAAAGTTTGCGCGAAGCCGGGTTGCTGTTCCAGCACCGGTGCCAACTCAGTCCATTTGCGCGCGACGGCTGGCGCAATCAAATGCCCGCGCTCGGCGATCACGGCAGCGGGTTCGAGGATATCGGCAAGCGGCAGAGTGCCGAAGCGTCGATGCATTTCCGCCCACGCGGATACGACGCCGGGCACGGTGACGGAATCCCACCCGCGCATGGGTTGCTGAGCGAGTCCCGTTGCGTCGGTGCCGTGGCGGGCTCGGAAAAAATCGAGCGACCACGCGCGCGGAGCCACGCCTGTCGCGTTCAGTCCATGCAACGTGTGTCCGTCCCACACTATCGCGTAGGCATCGCCACCAAAACCGCACGATACGGGTTCCACGACTGTCAGCATGGCGGCAGTGGCCAGCGCCGCGTCGACTGCGTTACCGCCGGCGAGCAGCATCTGCAATCCGGCCTGTGCTGCGAGCGGGTGCGACGTCGCTACGGCGTTGCGCGCGAAGAACGGCTTGGCAGTGGACGGATAGGGGTTGCCCCAATCAAATTGCATCGCGGTTCACTTCATGATGAATTGGAAACGCAGTATGAAACGCCATTTTTTCCTCAATGACCAAAATTTATTTCCATGGGGATAAAGGTTTTCTTTACGGAACCAGGACGGTGCCGCAGCAATAGCGTGGATGGTGGATCACACTTCTATGAGCAGTAATTTGTCAAGGCCCGCTCGCGAATCGTCGATCAACTTCCTCCACATCTCCTTGCGAGAGTGTATGACTGGGTCAAGGGCAGGCGAAGCCTGGCGTAGCGAACCCTTGACACTGGGAAGAGGCAATATGCTGTCGTATGTTGGTGAGCGCGCGGTATTGCGCTCGCCAACATACAGGCACATTCCACGTCGCCCAGTAATTGCTGCAATCGAATTCACGTCCCTGCCTGAAGCCGGCCGTGGCGCTCGTGAGACGATCCAACGTTTCACAACCTTCTATCCGCTGGCGGTTCGCCAGCCCCATCCTGCATGCGCGCTGCGCCGGAATCTTGTCCGGGTGATATGCCCCATCTAAGAATCGGTTGCGTTGGCAACCCAGGGGGCGGACGGGCATGTCCACTTCAACCATGGGAACAACAAGTGATCCGACTGTCGTGGCATCACTATCGCCATGCAATACGATCTCAGACTGGTTTCATCTGTGCGCCCTCAGGAATAACGCCGTCCTTCAGGTAGCGCCATAGTGCAATCACCAGTCGCCGTGCGACAGCGACGATGGCGATGCGCCGCGCGCGGCGGTTCGGCCCCGTGCCCTGCGTGCGCTGGTCGAACCACTGTGTCAGTGCACTGTCGGGCTGGTAGCGCAGCCAGGTCCACGCCATCTCGATCAGCAGCGCGCGCACCCGCCGGTTGCCCTGCTTGCTGATCCCCTGGTCGACCTGGCTCTCGCCGCTGTCATAGGGTTGCGGCACCAGCCCGACGCACGCACCCTCCTGGCGGCGGTTGCTGAACTCCCGCCAGAACAGCTCGAGCGCGAGGCGCGACGCGCCCACTTCGCCAATCCCCTTCAGGCGCGCAAGGTCATCGCTTCGCTGGCGCGCGGGTGCCGGCAGGCTCGCCTGGCGCGTCTTCTCCAGCGCCGCGAGTTGCTGCTCCGCCAGCGCGAGCCGTTCGCACTCGCGCAGCAGGCGCTCACGCAGCTCGGGCGGCAACGGCGTGCCATCATGGCACCGGACCTGGTCGCGGGCGAGGCGGGCTGTGAAGCGCTTCACCAAGCACATGATTGGCGGCCGAGCCCCGCAAGCGGCGGGGCGCCACCTGCGAGGCTCAAGCATCTTGTACGGTACGGCTGTCCGGATCAGAACCCGGCGGCCAGTCCGTCGCGCCGGGTGTCGCTCGCGGCGACATAACCGCGTTCGGGGTCGTTGCGATCGAGCTTCCAGATGTACTGGCCGGAGCCGAAGTCCATATACGGATCCTCGACCGACTTGATCGTATGGCCGAGACCCTCGAGCGCGCGCACCGTGTCCTCATCGAGCGTCGCCTCGACGTCGACCGAGAAGTCGCGATTGACCTTCCAGCGCGGCGCGTCGCAGGCGACCTGCGGTTGCTGGCCGTAGTCGAGCATGCGCACGATCGATTGCAGATGCCCTTGCGGCTGCATGTCGCCGCCCATCACGCCGAAGCTCATCACCGCTTCCTGCTTGCCGTCCACCTGCTGGGTCAGGAAAGCAGGGATGATCGTATGGAACGGTCGCTTGCCGCCTTCCACCACGTTCGCCGACTTCGGATCCATTGAGAACCCGTAGCCGCGGTTCTGCAGCGAAATGCCGGAGTCCGGCACCACGATGCCCGAGCCGAAACCCATGTAGTTCGACTGGATGAAGCTGACCATCATGCCGCGCTCGTCGGCCACCGACATGTAGATCGTGCCGCCCGCCTTCGGCATGCCAAAGTCGAACTGCGTGGCACGCTTCGGGTCGATCAGCTTCGCGCGCGACTTCAGGTACGCGTCGTCGAGCATCTGTTCGGGCGTGACCTCCATCGAGCGCGGATCGGCGACGTACTGGTAGACGTCGGCAAACGCGAGCTTCATCGCTTCGATCTGCAGGTGCTGCGATTCGATGCCGTCAACCGGCAGCGAGCCCACGTTGAACTGTTCGAGAATGCCGAGCGCGATCAGCGCGGCAATGCCCTGGCCGTTCGGCGGAATCTCGTGCACCGTGTGGCCGCGATAGTCCTTGCTGATCGGTTCGACCCAGTCGACGCGGTAGTTGCGCAGGTCGTCCATCGTGAGCGCGCCGCCGCCCTGGCGCGAGAACGCGGCGATCTGTTCGGCGATCTCGCCTTCGTAGTACGCGCGCGGGCCTTGTTCAGCGAGCTTGCGCAGCGTCTTCGCGTGACCGGGAAAGCGCACCAGTTCGCTGACTTCCGGCGCCCGGCCGCGCGGCATGAACGTGTCGGCGAAACCCGGCTGGTTCTTCAGCTCGGGCACGGCCGCCGCCCACTTGTACGCGACGACGCTCGCCACCGCATGCCCGCGCTCGGCAATCTCAATGGCCGGCTCCATCAGGTCCGCGAACGGCAGCGAGCCGAACTTCTGATGCAACGCCTCCCAGCCGGCGATCACGCCCGGCACCGTCACCGCATCCCAGCCGCGCTTGGGGTGCTTCGCGAGACCGTTTTCCTCGCCGTACTTACGCTTGAAGTAATCGACGTTCCATGCCGCCGGCGATACGCCGGAAGCATTCAGGCCATGCAGCTTCTTGCCGTCCCAGACGAGCGCGAACGCGTCGCTGCCAAGGCCGTTAGAGACCGGCTCGACGACCGTGATCGCCGCGGCCGCGGCAATCGCCGCATCGATGGCATTGCCGCCTTTCCACAACATGCGCAAGCCGGCTTGTGCGGCAAGCGGATGGGACGTCGAAACGATGTTGCGCGCAAACACGGGCAAGCGGGGTGTCGGATACGGGTTTTGCCAATTGAAACGTGTCATTGAAAACTCAAACGAAAGTGATGAGAGGGCAGTCGGCCAACTGAAGCGGTGATGGAATCCGGTTACGACTCGCGCGGATCGAGCGCATCACGCAGACCGTCGCCGAGCAGGTTGAAACCGAGCACGGCCAGGAAGATCGCGATGCCCGGGAAAATCGACATCCAAGGCGCCTGACTGACAAAATCCTTCGCGGTGTTGAGCATCGAACCCCACGACGGCGACGGCGGCAGCTGGCCGAGCCCGAGGAACGACAGGCTCGCTTCGGCGATGATCGCGGTCGCGATCGTCAGGCTGGCCTGCACGATGATCGGCGGCAGCACGTTCGGCAGGATGTACCGCACGATGATCCGTGCGTGGCCGAGGCCGATTGCCCGCGCGCCTTCGACGTATTCCTCGGCCTTCACGGTGATCGCCTGGCCGCGCGTCAGCCGGACGAAGCGCGGCATCGCGGAGATGCCGATCGCAGCCATCGCGTTGGTCAGGCTCGGTCCGAGGAACGCAGCTAGCGCGATGGCGAGGATCAGGAACGGAATCGACAGCAACGCATCGGCGATTCGCGAGATCACGCCATCGACGAGCTTGCCGAAATAGCCGGCCAGCAAGCCGAGCGGCACGCCGATCACGACCGCGATGCAGACCGACACGACGCCCGCCAGCAGCGACGCACGCGCGCCCCACAGCAGACGGCTCAGCACGTCGCGGCCGAGTTCGTCGGTGCCGAACCAGTGCGCGGCCGAAGGCGCTTGCCGCACGGTCATGAAGCTGGCCTGCACCGGGTCGTAATGTGACAGCCACGGCGCGAATACCGCCATGAAGACGATGAGCAGCACGAGCGCCGCGCCAAACACGGCGGCGCGATTGCGCATGAATTTTACGATTCCGCGGCGCTTGCGGCGCGGCAGTACGGTCGTCTGCGACGCAGCGGCCGACGCGTGAACGGGGGTGGCGGGAGTAGCCATCAGCTGCGTCTCAGTCGGGGATTGAGGAGGACGTACAACACGTCGGCGCACAGGTTCACGACGATGAAGCACAGCGCGGTGACGAGCACGACACCCTGCACGACCGCGTAGTCGCGATTGAACACGGCATCGACGATGAGCTTGCCGAAGCCGGGGATCGTGAAAACCTGCTCGGTCAGCACCGCACCCGCGAGCAGTTCGCCGAACAGCAGCGCGAGCACGGTGACGATCGGAACCAGCGCGTTGCGAAAAGCGTGCTTGACGACGACGGTGCCGCGCAGCAGCCCTTTGGCACGCGCGGTCCGAATATAGTCGGTGCGCAGCACGCTCAGCATCGCGCTGCGCGTGTGGCGCATCAATTGCGCGCCGAGCGAGGCGCCGAGCACGAACGCGGGCATCAGCATGGTCTTGATGCTCAGCCAGAAGTCTTCGGTCGGCGACACGTAGCCGGACGACGGCAACAGATGCCAGCGCACCGACACAATGAAGATCAGCATGATCCCGAGCCAGAAGTTCGGGATCGACATGCCGGACAGCGCGAAGACGTTCGCGCCGTAATCCAGCGCGCCGCCGCGGCTTGCGGCGGAGATGACACCCGCCGGAATGCCGATACCGATCGCGAAGATCATCGCCATCGCCGCGAGCTGCAGCGTGACCGGCAGCTTCTGCGCGATCAGCGACGTCACCGGCACGTCGGTGCGCAGCGATGCGCCGAGATCGCCGTGCACGACGTCGCGAACCCACAGCGCGTACTGCGTCGGCACCGGCTCGTCGAGGTGGTACTTGACGCGCAGCGACGCGATCAACTGCGGATCCTGATCTTCGCCGGCCATCGCCATTACCGGATCGCCGGGCAGCAGCTTCTGCAGGCCAAAGATCAGCATCGACACGAGAATCAACGTCGGAATGGCGACCAGCACGCGATTTGCAATGGTCTGCAGCATGATCGGTCAGCCCTTGACACTGACGCCGCGCAGGCGGATCAGGCCGTCGGGATAGGGCGTGAAGCCTTGCACCTTCTTCGACAGCTCGAACGGCCACGGCTGGCTATAGACATAGATGATCGGATCGTCGTCGGCGAGCAGCTTCGACGCCGCGTCGTACTCCGTTTTGCGGTCCGCGGCGGTCAGCTTCACGCGCGCGGCGTCGAGCAAGCGGTCGACTTCGGGGTTGCAGTAACGCGCGTAATTGAGGTTGCCGGCGCACGTGTTGAACTGATGCAGGTTGCCGTCCGGATCGACGCGGCCCGACCAGCCGAGGTACATCGCCTCGAAGTCGCCGCTGTGCGCGGCATTGAGCTCGGTCGCATAGTCGGTCGGCCGCAGCTTCAGGTTGAAGCCGGCTTCGCCGACCATCGCCTGCATCATCTGCACGATCTGGCTCGACACCGTGTTGTTCGGGTAAGTGAACTCGATGTCCACGTGCTCGTGGCCCGCCGCCTTCAGCAGCGCCTTCGCCTTCGCGACGTCGCGACGCGGCGTCGGCAGCGAAGCGTTGTAGTACGGGCTCGACCTCGGCACCGCCTGATTCGCCGGCGCGAAGATGCCTGCGCCGATCACCTGGTTGATCGCGTCGCGGTCGATCGCGAGGTCGAATGCCTGCCGCACGCGCTTGTCTCTCAGCACCGCGTTGCTGCGCTTGCCGTTGCCGATGTTGAACGTAACGTAGTAGTAGCCGAAGCCGCTGACCGGCGCGAACTTGTAGCTTGCGTCGCTCTTGACCGACGCGACATCGGACGGCGCGAGGCGCTCAAGCATGTCGAGCGAACCCGACCGCAGGTTCGCGAGGCGCACGGTGCTGTCCGGAATCGGCAGGAAAATCACGCGCTGGACCGGGTATTTGTCGGCGTCCCAGTAGCCGGGGAATTTCTCGAGCACGACGCGATCGTTCTGCACGCGCTGGACGAACTTGTACGGGCCGGAACACACCGGATGCGCGGCGACGCCGGCCGGATCGGCCAGCGTCTTCGGTGCGAGCATCATGCCGGCGCGGTCGGTCAGCGTCGCGAGCAGCGCGGCGTCCGGCTGCTTCAACGCGATCGCGACCGTGTAGTCGTCGATCACGTCGACGTGATCGACCGACGCCAGTTCGCTCTTGCGGTTGCTCGTTTGCAGCGTGCGGTCGCGGTCGAGGTTCGCCTTCACGGCCGCCGCGTTGAACGGCTCGTCGTCCTGGAATTTCACCCCTTGACGCAGCTTGAACGTGAGCGTCTTGCCGTCGGCGCTCGTCGTCCACGACGTCGCCAGCATTGGCACGATCTTCAGGTCGGGCGTGATATCGACCAGCGCATTGCACAGCGACGCAAACACGATCCGGTCGACAAGCTGTACGCTGCGTGCGGGGTCGAGCGAACCGATGTCGTCCTGCAAGCCGATCCGTATCGTCTGGCTGCTCTGGGCCATCGCGGCGGTAGCGCTGAGTGCGAGCGCCGCGGCAATCAACATTCTTCGCATGAGGACTTTCCCTTTTTCTTCCAATTCATAAAACGGTGTGCTGAACGGGCATCGGCGCGTCGGCAACTCAATTCTTCACTCGATTT
>NZ_JARESU010000188.1:0-12768 GCF_046027075.1 Paraburkholderia sp. RL18-085-BIA-A
GCTTAAGTTACCGGCACCTGTTTACATCATAAGCGGCGGGTTCCTTCAAAACTGATGTCACCGTCGGTCCTCGCCAGCGTTGGCAATCGCAGGATCTCTCATGTAGGGAACTCGACCAGATGGGAAACGACATCGCCACGGCAACGTCGGTCGCGCGGGCAAAAGCTGAAGCCGCTGACCGCATGTGGTCACTACGCGTTGCTGGAGTCGACCGTTGCGAAGGTCGGAAGCGATGACGGGCGATCTGGTGCCGCTTCTACTCGACCCGCTCATCTCCGCGCTCGGGTCGACGGACCCGGCACGCGTGAAGCGCGAGAACGGCTCTGTCGATCACGTGATAGCCGCGCCGCCGATGACTCGCAGCCAGCTCGTGCAGTGGCTCTTCGAGGGTCGCGTCAAGCCGCCGCCGTCGCGCGTCCGCCCGGATCCCGTCGTCGGCCAAGCGGACGACCCGCAGCGGCGATTTCTGTTGCGGCTCAAGCCAGAAGAGGTGCGGTACCTCCGGTCGGACTTTGCCCGGCGCTGGCTCGACAGCGGCCCGGGCTGGTTCCTCGAGTCCGCCCTCCCGGCGTGGATTCCCAACGAGACGAAGGCAGCAATTGGTGAGCTCGACCGCGGCGGCGCGTTCCGGCGGACGCTCGCGCCCGTCGTCAAGACCTTCCCGGGCCCGCCGCCGTATGGGCGCATCGTCCTCTGGTACGGCGCCGGCGACTTCCTGACCTACGACGAGCTCTGGACCTACCAGGAGTTTCCGGCCGACGAGACCTTCTACGAGACGCTGCCGGGGCTCGCCGGCTCGAACGTCCACCTCGTCTGGGAGGTTCTCCTGGGCCTGAATAAGGACCTCGACCTCTTCGTCATCCAGCGCCACATGCGACCCGACCGCGCACGCGAGGAACTCCAGCGCATCTGGGGTGGGGTTTTCAGGGGTGTCGTGGAAGGTGCGATGAACATCCTCCAGCTAGGCACCTCGATCGCGGGGATGAACCGGCTCGCTTCCTTCGCCGAGAGCGCGGTCGAGGCGCAGCGGAAGAGCATCCAGCAGAACCGGCGCCTGGTCTCACTCTGGGCGCGCACCCGAAGCCCATTTGAGGTGCTGTTCCGCGGCGCGACGCTGAAGAAAATCGTGCGCGACCTCGGGGTCGCCGAGCGCCAGCACGACCTCGGCGCCGGCACGTATTTCACCCCGTCGAAGAGGGTGGCGAGTTTTTTTGCGGCTCGCAAAGAGCTTCCCGGCGACCCGGGGGTCGTCCTCAGGGTCACGATCGATGACCCGGCCGAGCTCGGGACCGTCCTCGACCTGCTCGACAACAGCGCGCTGGCGAAGGAATGGGCCGAGGAGGTCAAGGCTTACCAGAAGGTCTCGAAGATCCCGCTGCACAACGAACCGTACTTCACATACCTCGAAGGCTTCCTGAACAAGAAGGGGCTATCCCTGGGTCAGTACAAGACGGTGATCGGCTGGGACTACCTGAACGACGCGGTGCAGTTCTGCATCAAGGACGACGGCATCGTGGAGACCCTCCTGCGACGGGCAGATGAGGTCCTCAAGTGAGCGACTCCCTCGAAGTCTTCTCGCTCAGCGCGGCGACCGAAGAGGAGGCGTGGCTGCACGGGCAGGCGACTGCGCGGGCCTGGTTCACGGGCGTGGCCGAAGCCCAGGACGGCCTCGAGGTCGTCGGCGAGTTCGACGCCAAGGTCAGCGGCCAGCTCAGCGCGGAGGTCGCCCACTCCCTCGCGAGCGTGCAGGCCGAGGGCAGCGCCGCTGCTCACGCCGGCCTCCGGCTGCAAGTGGGAATCCCGCTCGACCTCGTCCGCGGCGCCGGACTCGTCGCCCGTCTACGGGCGGAGGCTTCGGCTAACGCGCAGATCACGGTGACAGCGAAGCTGAGTGCAGCCGAACTCGCCGACCTCTGCCTGTCCGAGCTGCCCGAGGCGGTCAGGCCGTACTGCGAAATCGTGATGGAGGAGGCGACACTCTCGGCCGGTGCGTGGGCGCGCGGGTCGTTCGCGGCGATGGCGTCGGCAGAGCTCGTCACGACAATCGTCCTGTTCCCCGAGGACGGCTCGGCGCCGGGAGTCACCGCCTTCCTGCGGTACGGGTACGCCTGGGGCTGGGGAGGGGGCTGGGGCACCGTCGTCAACGTCGGCCTCGAGCCCCGCCAGCTGGTCAACCGGTTGGGTGGCCAGGCCGGCGCAGATATCCGCTGGGCGATCGAGACAACAGGCGACGACGGGACGCTCGGCGACCTGGAGCGCTGGCTGCTCAGCATCGTGCCGTCCCTGGTGCCGGCGGCGCTCAACTTCGTGGTTCGGCTCGCGCTGCTCAGTCAGGAGGATGATCCGGGAAGCGGCGGGCTTGACGGCGCCGTCGCAGAACTCGTCGGCGTCCTGAGGGATGCGGCGATCGCCTGGCTCACCGACGGGCTTGCGAGGCTGGCCGGCGAGCAGATCTCCCAGCTCGATCTGGACGCCCTTGGTGAGGCGGCGCTCCGAGCGGCGTGGGACGCCATCGACGCGGTCACCGCCGCGCGGGTCGAATCCCCGACCGCAGTCTCCGCCGGACTCAACGCAATCCTGGAGTCGCTGGGTATGGCGGCACGCCTGGCGCGTACGCTCGGCAGCGCCGACGCCGACGCTCTCGAGAGCCTCACGAGGTGCGCCGCGGCGCTCGTCCTGCTCGAAGGAGCGCCGGCTTCTTCTGTAGCGCTCGATGCCGCCTTCCCGAACCGCGATCCGGCCGCGTCGCCCGTCACGCTCGCTGTGGATACGCTCGGGGCCGAGCTGGCGACTGTCCTCGCTCACTTCACGGTCGTCCCCGACTGGCTGAAGCAGGCATTCGGATCGGTCGGGAACCTCGTGACTCTCGTCACGGATTGGCGCTCGAACGATCCGGATACCGACACGCGGCTCGTGGCCCAACTTCTCCACTCCGTGTTGCGCGTTCTTCTCACGGGTCCCGGGTGGGAGCAGATCGAGGTCGCCCTGCCGCCGCCGGTAAGGCCGGCAGTCAAGGGGGTCATCGCCCTCCTCGATGACTTCTGCACCGACTCAACGGGCGACACCGCGGGGCGAGCGAAGCGCCTGCGAGAGGGAGCGAGCATCTGCGTGCTCGCGCTTGCCGGCGAGCCTCTCGCCGACCTGATCACGATCGTCGCGAACGATGGCCTGCGAGCCGCGCCGGCGGCGTTCCGCGATCTCGCCGACCTGGTCGACGTCGGCGACTACCCGCCCAGCCTGACGTGGAGCTGGCAGCAGCTCTCCGAGGCGGCGGTGGGAGTCGTCGCCGGGCTCCCAAGCGCGGCCGTCCTCCGCAAAACCGCCGGGACGATCGAGAACTGGTGCGCGATCATGCTGCCCGAGGAGCTGCGGTTCCTCGAGTCGTCGCTCCGACTCGGCGCGGTCTGCGAACGGATGGTGGACGACGGGCCCGCCAGGGCGATCGGCGATTTCAAGAGTACCTACCTCCGCTCGCTCGCAGAGCACGCCACCAAGCACATCCTCTACAGCCTCGAGTTCACGCACCGCGACGGGGTCCAGCTGCTCGAGGCGATCCTCGTCTCATCGGTCGAAAGCATCGCTCGCAGCCTCGAGGTCGCTGCCATCGCCAGCTTCAAGGTTCTCGACGAAGCGATCACGCTCAGCGAGGCGGCAGCCGTCGAAGTCCAGAAGCGCATCGACGACCTCGAGCGCAAGATCGCCGAGGAGGCCGAGAAGTTGGCCCGAGGACTGCGGGATCTCTCGGCGGCGGTGGCGGACGGCGTCGACCAGATCGGGGATGCGCTGACCGACGCCATCCTGGACTCAGCCCTTCGGACCGGCAGCGACCGCGGTGTCGCGCCGGACGTGCTCAAGGCGATCGTCGAGACGGCCCTGGCAGCCGCCACCGGGGGGCTCTCGAGGATGGTCCAGGAGCTTGCGAGGCGGACCGCGCAGATCCTTGACATCGGCGCGGAGGGCCTGGCCGCTGCAGCGGTGTCGGGTTCCGCTCCGAGAGGCATACGAGGCCTCATTGAGTCCGCCTCGAGCACCGGGCCGGCGCCGACGGTCCGGATACCGGTGACCATCACCATCCCCAATCCGCTACTGCCCGGAATCCTGCCGGGGATCACGGTCGAATTGTTCTCGATCGAGATCCCGAGCGCCGTCGTCGGCCAGCTCGCGATGGCGGTCATGTTCGACGCCATCGGCGCCGGTCCCGCCCTCGACGCGCTGGACGGGACGGTGGGCACCCTCAAAGGGCTCCGGGTCGCCCTCGACCAGGTGAAGCAAGCCGCCGGCGGAGCCACGCCTGCCGAGCAGCGCGCCGCCTTCGACGCGAGTGTCCCCACCGGGCCGCTCAGCATCGAGTTCGCGACACCCACGGCGGGCGCCGCAACTCCCGGTGACGGAGAGGTCCAGTTCCGCGTGGACAACGCGAACATCTCCTTCGTCGATCCTGCTGCCGCGGGCCTCCCGGCAGGCACCCCGTTGCGGGTGCAAGTGCGGGTGAACGGGCGCGAGGTCGGCGACCACGTCCGCTGGCAGGCGGTTCCCGTCGGCATCGAGGGCAGGTTCGCCTTCTCCACCTCCCGCGAAGCGCAGGATGCCGTCTTCGTGGCTGCTCCGGCCTGCGTCGTCGTCACCGCCACAGGCGGCATGGAGCCCGCCGCCACGGCGTCGAAGATGACCTTCTTCGTTCCGCGGCAGGACCTCCCTCGCACGCTGCTGGTTGAGCGCATCGCGCACGAGCTGGGCCGGAGCGGCAGGATCACAATGGTGGGCGGAACTGGTCCGCACGGCGAGTGGCGCATCACGGTAGACGACGCAATCCACCTGCTGGACGACGGCCGCGGGATCTACGTCAAACACGGAAACAGCCAGAGGCGGGTCCGCACGGGCCGGAGCAGGATGGGGAGGCGCTACCTGCGTACCTCTGGCCCCGGCATGGGACGGCTGGAGGATCTGCCGCGGCTCCGGCCGGACAAGGCGGCGCGGATAGAGCAGCTCGGCGTCCAGCTCGGCCCGATCAAGCCTCGTAAAATGCGAGAGCCAGACCCCGTATGGGAGAGATACTTTCAGGCCTTCCGGGGATACTTACGAGGTCGCAAATCCGGTGATGTGCCGACCGACTACGTCACGGAGGGCGGCCTACGGTTAGGCGCATGGGTGGCTGAGCAAAAGTCCGACTTCGAGCGAGGAGCGATGGACACGGAGCGCATGGCGCGCTTTGTCGCACTGGCTAAGAAGCGCGAGGGTAACCGCTGAAACGCCTCACCGGCTTCACGAACGAAGTCACAGAGCAGTTTCGATTCCGCTTTTTCGTCGTTCGTGCCAGCGAGCCACTGTCCGGAAGCCGCACGACGGATCACGGCGAATGGGGCGGTCCCTGCGGACTCGCCGAACGGCGTCGGACAGGAACCAGGCGCTCGCTGGGAAATAGAACAGGCGCAGGCGCCATTTCCCAAAACGGGCCTCATTCACTGTCCATATGCCCCGTGCGCCCCCTCGGTGGCCCCTCCCACCGAGGTACGGCTCCGGGGAGCCTCGCCTGCAACCTGGACAGCGGGTCGCATTGGCCACGGCGGCGCGTGTCCGGACGCGTCAAAGTAGTCATAAAACGCGGTCACCAAAGCCCGAAAACAGCCTTGTTTCTGGGCTTGTTTCTTGTCAAAAATCGGTTCATATCTGGAAAAGCGCTGATTCAATAAATTCCCATATATCAGCCACTTAAAAAACGTGTTGGATGTTATGTCAAAGTAAAATGCCATTACAAGTCAAAGTAAAAAGCCAGCTCATTCCAGAGTAAATTTCGCAGCAACACCAGAGCACACGTCACCTACCTGAAAGAACTGTCGGAGCCTGCGCATGCCGCCGAGATTGACATTCCGGCATTGAACCGTCTGGTGCGTTACGGCTCCGATGAGCGGTCAACGCGCGCGATCCGAGGCGATGGGATGCTGCAGGAAGATGTCGTGCGCTTCGTCGAGGAAGTGCTTGGCCGGGCCGCCAGCAAGGCGGAGCCGAAGCCACCGCGTTATCTTGTCGCGTTCCACTGACGTCGCTATCGCTCCCTATACGCTTCGCGGGCTCGACGCGTTGGCGGCCCGAACCCGCCGCACCTCGGAAATGGCATCGTAACTTCGCATGGCCATATTGAATCGCTGGCGGCGCGCCGGCGGCCGGTGGACCTAGTCGCGCGGATCCGATGTGCCGCGCGCTGCCCTATCGACGCGGCTCGCACGCGACTTGCATCGATGCGATGACTCCACAGAATGTTAAGGGAAGCAGCTTATTTCATGGACATTTTGTGGATTCACCCATGACCTCGAAAGACATCTCCTTCGCACTGGCACGCCTGGGTTGGACCCAGGCGTCGTTCGCCGAGTACGCCGGCTACAACCCCAAGACGGTCAGCTGGTGGATCACTGGCAAGAACGCGGTCCCCGTGCTGGTGGCCAAGCACCTCGACCTGCTGCTGGCGATTCGCGACCGCTTGCCCGGCTAACGAATCCCCTGAGGCAAGGCTACCGATCCGCCCGCCGCGTCGCCTGACGAGGCAAGCCAGATCCCCTGCGCCCTTCACTATCCGCGTGTCGTGGTGTTGGCTGTTCCCGCACGAGGCCACATCCGCGGTGGCCGCTTCGAGCCGCGTGGCTCCTTCTGGTCTGCCGGATGCAGAACGTCGACGGCGGCTACCTCGGCGGTCCCGGCGTCGGACCGGGTTCGGCAACGACCCGACACTCGTTAGCCACACGCCCTGGACATTCAGGCGTCGGGTTGGGCCGAGGAAGCGGGCGTTCAATCGCACAGGTGAGTCAGCGTAGATATACACGCTAGAAAAGGACTCGCTCTCAAAGGAACTCTACGAAAAACTTACCAAGCTGATTCTGTGAGATCAGTCGGCTGATAGGGGGCCCATCCTGCGTTCTACGCCTCAATTGCACTATGAGCTTGGCCCACGGCGAAGTGGTCTCGAGAATGATCTCGACCTTGCTCGCTCGGTACGGCGTGCGAAAAAAGAAAGCCCGCACAGCGGCGGGCTTGAATCCATGTCAGAGGAGACACGGAGGAGACGATTTCAGAATAAACCCTACGTCACCGTGTCGCACGTTCCAGTTGGGAAATGTGCAACAACAATCGATCTGAGAGGGCGAAGCGGCTGCGATGGGGGATGTGCTCCGGCATCGCCTGCCGGTTCACGAACCGGCCGTCTTTCATCATGCAGAAGCAGAGGCCTTCGAAGGCTGCTTCCTGTGCGGCGGATTCCCAATCCCGAGTGTGGAAGGCTAGTCCGATGCTCATAGATTGGATTGGCCGTCTGGAATCACGCCTTGGCGCGTGCAAACTCAGTCACGTTCGATTCCGGCCGCTCGGTCGCCACTGAGCCCTGCGCCGGCGCCGCGACTTCCGCTACCTGCTCGCGGCCAGTGCTGACCGGTTCTGCTTCGATGGTCAGCATCCGCGGAACGCGTTTGAGTGCGCCATTGAGCGTGGCATGAGGTCCGAGCCGGATCGTGCCGCAATACAGGATGTCGCCAGTTACCTGACCGTTGATCTCCAGTGAGGCACGCGCATGGACGTTGCCGTCAACCCGGCCATCGATCCGGACGTGATCGCCCTGCGCCGTGCCCTTAACGAGGCCACCTGCGCCTACGTGCAGCAGACCTTGCGTCGAAACGATGCCGCCGTCGAGCAGACCGAAGCAGCTGACGCCATGATCCACAATCATGTCGCCCGTGATTGTGCAGCCGGGGGAGATAAGGGTGATGGAAAGTTCGGTTTTCATTTCGGGCGGGTCCTAGAACATTTGCACTTCGGCGGAGCCTGTGCGGTTCGCGGGTGCGGGTTTAGGTGTCGCGTCGTTGTCGGCAGCCTCGGCGCGTGGGCGCGAGATATGCCGGTGTGCGGGGCGCGAGGGCTTTTCTGTGTCGGCAGGTGGTGCGGCGGTGGCGGGAGCCGTTTGCGCCGCTACAGTAGCGGCCGTCAGCTTCGGCTGGACCTTGGCGCGCTCGGGATTGCCGGAGGTAGGCGCAGGTGCTGGCGTGGCCACTTGTTGCGGCTGAGCTGCGATTGCCGGGGCAGCCGGGGCGGCCGAATCGCGGCGCGGCGATTCCCGATGGATTGGCGAAGCCGCAGCCTGTTGTGCTTCGGTGCTTAACGCGGGCGCATCGGCGGCACCAGTGCTACGCGGCGTTGCCTTCAGGGAATTTCGGAACTGATCCGCCGTCGGGCCCAGCGATGCGGCTGAAGCGAAGTCACTCGCGCTTAGCGTCGGCGCAGCGCTAACGGGATGCGCAGGCGTTGCGTCGATGTCAGCAAAAGCAGGCGCTGTCCTCGCCTCGACGGTCGGCGTCGCCGAGCCAGCCGGCTTTTCTGTTTGAGCCGCGACTACCGGATCGTGATGGTTTGCGCGGTAGCCGGTATAGATCGAGGCCGCGCCCATTCCCGCCATGCCCACGACCAAGGCGGCTGCGATGGCGATCACAGCGCCGCGAGCGAGTGGCCCGGCTTTCGCCCATCTCGCGCGTGCGTAGCGTTCCGGCGACTGCCGTGTCAGCGGGGGGTGGGCGCCGTCGGAAAATGCGCTCGGCGCCGGGAGCGCGGCGATCTGCCGGGGCAGGTCGATTACCATCGAGTCGGGCGCGAACTGCGCGTGCAAGCGCTGGATTTCTCGAATGTCCATTGAAGTGCCTCTTCTCGTTGTCTGGATACAGCCTGACTGATGCCACGCAATGTCAAGCCGATGCGGCAGGGCCGCTTAATGGGCCTCGGTTGCGTCCGGCATCACAACGCCATCGGGTGCGTAGCGATCGTTGTCCGGGATGCAGCGAAAGGGGATCTGCTTGATCCGTGCTTCCGCACTATCGAGAGCGGCTTTCCGGTCATGCGCCATCACCGTGCGCGCGACGAGCGCTTCCATCGTCTTGAGAAAGAACTGGTCGTAGATCGTAAGCAACCGCACCAGGCGGCCGGACATTGGGTGCTTGATTTCAAGCGTCACAGCTTCCGGGTCGAGGTGGATGCTTCTGCCGTGCAGTCGGCCAGCCCAGGCAAGGGCCTTGCGGAAAAAGGCTTCAGCGTTACGGAACTCGGCTTCGAGCGCCATGAGCTTGCCGCCACGGGCGAGAGTCATTTTCGCCGCGCAGAAGTTGTAGTCTGACCGGACAAATTCGCGCGCGAACGCCGAGTAATATTGCAACTCGGTTTTTGCCAGCGTCTCGGGATTGATGCGAGCGAGTCGATCATCGCTGGTGAGGCGCTTGATCGGACGAAGACCACTCGGACCATGCTCCGAAGGCGCGGGAGGAATTAGTCGTTCTGGATCGGCCGCATCGGGCTTTTCCGTGTCGAAGCCAGACATAACTGTTCTCGGTTGTATGTGTTCTCTCACACACATTCTCACCGAAGCGGGTAGTGTCAAGCTGGCGAAAAGCTATATGAATTTTGCGAGCTTTCGAGCGCACGCGAGGGCGTTTTGCCCTGAAACTTCAATCCATACCCCGCGTCTCTGACGCATCGACCTCGACTCCTAGCCAGGAGTCCATCTATTTTCTCCAAGTCGTGCTTCTGAGCATGCTCCGACCGGATAGCTACCGGTGTGGAAATCTTCTTGTGCTAAGTCTGCCAGCTACAGACTTCCCAATTTCAGCTGTGATACTCGTACTCTGGCCTGCATTCATTTGCGCCGGTACATCGTTCGAACCCAGGTTTTCGGGTGTTCTCTCTCCAGAGCCTGATCTGGGTAGAACGATCGAAGTTGGCTGATCCGTGATTCCTGCGGCGGAATGTATTTTCCGAAAAGGGTTGTTGCGCGGCGTGACCATGCTGCGCGAGGACGACTTTACGTCCTCTGACAGAGCGCTCCGGTTTCCGGGCGCTCCCTGCTCGCCACGTCCCCAGAAGGGACGTGGCGTGTAGGTCTCATCTATCCTGTTTTCACGAAGCTCGCTCCTCACCGGAGCGGGCTTTTTTTTCGTCATCGGTTCGATGGGCTTTCTCAACTGGAGGTGTTTATGTTGTTACCCGACCGCCTCGATCGACGCATTGCCGAGGCCATCAAGCATCAGATCAACGACGAGCGTGCTGTTTCTGACACCACGTCCGAAGCCTGGCGCTCCCGATGTGAGGCTGCGACGGTCGCGATGTTCAGCGACACCGAGCGCTCCGTCTTTATCCACCATGTCAGCGAACGTCGTGGCAGCGCTGCGGCTCACGAGATCGAATCTCAGGCCGAAACGCTGCGGACCAACGCCATCTTCTTTCTCGCAAGGAAACCCTCATGAATGCTGTCGTCCAGATGTTCGACAACGCGCCTCGCAGTCTGGTCGAAGAGCGTGCCATCCGCCCGCCAATCATTGGCAAGATCAGGCCGGGCATCAAGGTGCTCACGCGCGCGGCCCAAGGCAACCCGCAGGCTGTTGCGATGTACAACGAGATGGTGATCGCCGGCGACTCGTACGAGACGATCGGCAAGACCATCGAAACGAAGCTCAAGCTGCGCAATGCGCTCGTTCCCCGAAACGTGCCGCACTTCACGTGCAGACGCTCGGACTTCTCCAATCCCGATACGGCCGACGAGATTCTCCGTCTCTATGGGGAAGACCGTGGTGACGGCGTCAAGCTGCATCGCTTTCCGGTGATGTTTGCCTTCGACGACTGGCTGCGCAATGTGCCAAACCAGATGGCGGCGTACACGACCACTGGCCGTCAGTACTTCTCGGAGTACGGCCGTGACGGCAAGCGCTACTGCAAGACGTACGCACCTGTGGAGCGCGATGAGCGTGCAAAGCGCGTGCGACGCTCGTTCGGCGGACGGCTTGTCATCCATCGGCAGGACGAAGACATTCCTGACGGTATCTGCGACCCGCACATGTGCCCGCAGTATCAGGAGCGCAAATGCAACCTGACGGCGAACTTCCTGTTCGCGATCCCTGATGTAAAGGGGCTGGGCCTGATCGAGCTGCCGACCAACTCGATCTACGTGCTGCAGAAAGCGTACTCGGCGATGCAGACTGTCGCGTTGGCGCGCGGCAGACTGACCGGTACGCGCTTCTGGCTGTCGAAGAAGGAATTCGACATCACGCGGATCGACGACAACGGTCAGCCGGTGCGCCAGAAGCAGATGCTGACGGTGCTCGATGCCGATATCGACCTCGGCGCGCTGCTGGATTCGGGAGATGAGCCTCAACCGGCGCTGGAAGCCGCAAGCCGGGCTGTCGCGCTGATAGAGGCAGCTGGCAACGTCGAAGTGCTGCCTGAATCGCTGGCGGGACATGCTGACGGTGAACCGGAAACGGGCTCGTCGATGCATGAAGACAGTAACGGTGAAGGCGATGGCGATGGCGACTTGAGCGGTCAGCAGGGACAGGCTGAAACGCTCGAAGAAAAACGCCACCGCATGTCGGACCTTCTCAACCGGCTGGGCATGAGTCAGCCTGAGCGTCAGCAGGACTTTCGCAAATACGCCCACGTCACCTACGGGCGTGGCTGGGCGGAAAGGCCGGCAGACGTCGATCAGATGAACGTGCGCCTCACGGCAGCGCTCGATGATCCCGCTGCGCTTGACGACGAAATCAAACAGGCGAAGACCTACGTCTAACTAGTGACCGGCCCCTTCGGGGCTGGTCATTCTTTTTCTTTCATAGCGAACGAGAACCCTTCAGCAAGCGGACTTGCTAAAGCGTTTTCGACCGCGCTCATCTGCGCATCGAAATCTTCCGCCGCAACGGCGGATCACTTTCCTTTCTCGATGGAGCATCACGTTATGTCGAACGATCTGAGCGCTCTCACGGGCCTTCAGCAGATGCGTTGCGGTGGTTGTGGTGGCGACCTTTTCAAGGTCTTCACTGCGGATCGAACGCAGCGGATCGTTGTCCAGTGTCAGCAGTGCATGAGCACCTCGTTTATCGAACCCGTACCTGCGACGTTGCAGGTTAGCTGGGGAGAAGGCGACGGGTGCATCACAGTCTTCTAGCGTCATTCCACGTTGTTCTAATCATTGAGGCTGCCCGTTGGCGGCCTTCTTTATTTTCAGGAGGCGACGTGAAAATCGCTCATATGTCTGATCTGCATTACTCGCCGGAAAATCTGGATGAGGCAGACCGATGCTTTTCTTTCGCAGTGCAAGACGCAATGAATCGCTGCATGGATGTCGCTGTTATTTCGGGCGACTCGACCGACCATCGACTTGATGCACACGCTCCCGCGCTGAACCGGCTCGCATGGAACATCAATCACCTCAGTCTGTCCATGCCGGTGTTGATGCTTCAGGGGACTTTTTCGCACGAGCCGCCTGGAACGCTTCGCAACTTTGCATTGATGGGAACAAATCATCCTGTTTTCATCGCTGAACGCGTGCAGCAGGTCAGCCTTCTCGAAGGAAACTTCTTCGGTTCGGCGGGGCCCGTGTTCAACGAAGAAGAGCTGCGCAGCGTTCTCACTCTCGGCGCCGATGTGGTGTTCACCTGCTTGCCCTCGATCAACAAGGGTCAGCTGGCGGCAGCCGTCGGAGCGAAGGATGCGGCTACGGGTCTGGAAGCGGTGTTGGGAGACTATCTGGCTGCAGCTGGCCGGATCAATCAACGCCTCACTGCGGCTGGCATCCGGACGGTCGGCGTCTCGCATGGCACGGTCAACGGTTGTACGACCGAGCATGGTGTGACGATGGCCGGGTTCGATCACGAGTTCTCGCTCGGCGCGCTGTTCGACGCCCAGTGTGACGCATTTCTGCTCGGGCATATTCACAAGGCCCAGCAGTGGGAGCGCGGTGGTCGGCTGGTCGGCTAT
>NZ_JARESU010000189.1:0-12633 GCF_046027075.1 Paraburkholderia sp. RL18-085-BIA-A
GGTGATTCATCGTAATGTGGTCCCCAATCTCGACTTTATTTCCACGGGAGAGTTACCGCCGAACACCGGCGAGTTGCTAATGCATGAACGCGTGGGACAGTTTCTCGCGTCGAAAGCGCGAGACTACGACTTCGTTATCTTCGACTCGCCGCCGGTCCTGGCTGTAACCGACGCTGTGATGCTTGCGGCACATTGCGGGACAGTGCTGCTCGTTGCGAGGGCGGGTGTTACACGCGTTGCGGAACTGGCGGAGTCCGTGAAACAGTTTGCGCGGGCCAGAAGCACCGTCACCGGCGCGCTTCTGAACGGCGTCAATCCAAAATCCGCAAGGCTGTCCTACGGCCGTAAAAGCGGCGCTTACCGATACGTGCAATACGACTACGATGAGAAGCGTCCCGAGCAGGCGTCGCGATGGCGCCAAGTGATTGATCGCCTTGGGCGAGCGCGATGATGCTAAACAGGACGACAGATATCGACGAACAGTCGCGGCCGGTTAGCATCGGTAAACCTCCAGCATTCCAACCGGCTTGCCGAAGCACGCAAATACCGGTCATCCGGGTTGCACTCGTCGTTGAAGCGGCGGGCGGTGGCGTCGCTGTTCATATCGCCGACCTGATTCAGGGTCTGTGTGCTCTGGGCGGCGTCGACATTCATCTCGTGGTTCCGAGTGGAGCGCGTTTCGACAAAACTATCATCAGCGACAACATACTCGCGCAATGCGGCAACGTTCACTGGGTGCCGATGCAGCGCGCGGTCGGCAGTTCAGACATGGTCGCGTTCGCGCGATTGTTCGGCTTGCTGAACAGGATCAAGCCGGACATCGTTCATAGCCACAGTTCAAAGGCAGGGGCGCTCGCGCGGCTGTGCATCGGGCCGTGGAAGCAGGTCTACACGGCGCATGCTGTCTACACGCTCAATCCCTATTTGCCGCGAGCGCAACGGCGCTTCTATGGACTGATCGAACATTTCCTGGGCCGTATCCGGAGCGATCGCGTCATCGCCGTGTCTATCGACGAAGCGAAACATTTGCAGCATGCGCTTCGAATTCCCGCGCATCGTATCGAGACGATTTTCAATGGCGTGCCCGCACCGGCGCTATTACCGGCTGCTGAAGCGCGCGCCGCCTTGGGTCTGCCGCTTGATGCTGTCATTGTCGGTTTCGTCGGGCGGCTTGACTTCCAGAAAGGGGTTGACCGGCTCGCGCGGGTCGCACAGCGTCTACTCGACGACGGAATTGATAACGTCATTTTTGCCTTGATCGGTCCCGGGGACTTTGCGGCGGTTGCAGGCTTGAACCAACAAGCTGCTCCTGCGAATTTACGTGTGCTCGGCCTGATTCCCAATGCACGCTGCTATTTCTCCGCCTTTGATATCTTCGCGCTTCCCAGTCGTTACGAAGGTTTTCCGTATGTCGTTCTTGAGGCGTTGTCGGCCGGTGTCCCGATCATATCGACGAGGGTCTCCGGCGCAGCCGAATTGATCGAGGCGGAACAGATCGGCTTCGTTGTTCCAAATGAAGATGACACAGCAGTTTTCTCGGAAGCGACGGCCGCGCTTGCGCAGGACGAGGAGTTGCGCGGACGTATGAGCCGCAATTGCAAGCGAGCCACCGAGCGTTTCTCCGTTGCCACCATGGTCCGACGGACCGTAGATCTTTACAGACGTTTGCTTGCGGAGGCCGTTTGATGGCCGGGCACACGCATGTGGTCCTGCTCCACGCATACAGTTCCAAAAACTCGGGCGACGGGTTGCTCGTCGATCTTTCAATCAATCTTCTGAAATTGGCGTTGGGGGACACGACGCGCATATCGATCATCGCAGCCGATCCAGCTTCATTTTCCCAATACCGCGACGTCTATCCGGCGCCGGTTCTTGCGGACAGCGGCTTTGCTCGTGTTGCAGAAGCAGCAGCGGGTTTAATACTTCCCATCGGAAGCAACGGTCGGGCGCGCGAGTTATTGCGGACCCTGGATTCGGCGGACCTTGTGGTCGCCGTAGGCGGGGGTTATTTGCGCGCGCGCAACTGCAAGGAGGTAGTCAAGCTCGAAGCAGGTCATCTGCTTCAGATGCGCGCGGCGTGTGTTTCGGGCAAACCGGTTTTGTATCTGCCGCAAAGCATTGGACCGGCAATGCCGGCAGAGCCTTTGCGTTCACGGCTCGTGGGAATGTTAGGAACGTTTTCAGCCGTATTCGTTAGGGACGATCGCTCAGCTGCGTTCCTCGCCGAGAACCCGAACACCCAGCGCGCCCCTGATCTGGCAGTCCTGAACTTCGAGCGGCACAGTGTGGAGATCATGAGGCGCGCAGAGAAGGCCACCCCAAAAGTGACGCATGTAGCCTTTGTGCTGCGCAAGGCGCCGAGTTGGACGGCACGGCAGCGCGAGCGATATGAGGCGGCAACGCGACAGTCGACGGCTGGGCCAGACTTGTCGAATCAGCTTTGCGGTCCAGAGTACGGGCCGAGGCAATGACGACCTCTCTTACTACCGGAGCATCGGCATTAGCGCCGATCTTGTGCCGCTAAAAGAACTGTTGATCGCGGATACGCCGGACGTCGTGGTGTCCGTTCGTCTGCATGGTTCGCTCGAGTCCTTGCTAAACGGCGTTCCTTCTTATCACCTTAGCTACGAACGCAAAGGCTTCGCCGCGTATGCGGATCTCGGATTAAACCGTTGGGTCGCCAATGCGGCGGACTTTGACGCCGATGAGGTTGCCGCGACTATCCTGGCCCCGGATGCGATTCGCGATTTCTGGGCGAATGCCTGTTCGGGGTTTGAACGGATCCGCACGGGCCGGGATCGTATCCTCGCCGCGCTCCGGGCCGCCCGAAGCGCGTAGCGAGGACCAGTTATGCATGTGCTCGCTCGCATTGCGCTTCGTTGCGTATCGCTAGCGCTGAAATTCGCGCTGACGATCATCGTGACACGTACGCTCGGCCTTGCCGCCGTGGCTGACTATGGTTTGGCGCTCGCGATATCCGTCGTGGCGTCCAAATTCCTCGGACTAGGGTTCAGCGCTGAAATCAACCGGCGGCTGAGCCTGGCGAACCCCGCTGACGCCATTTATGGCGCGCGCCGATTACTCCTTCTGTATTGCGCCGTGTATGCGGTGATCGCCGCCGTCGTGATGATCGTGTACGAAAGCGCTGCCTTCAGCGCGTTTAGTCGGATCACGCCCGGCATTCTCTGGGGCGTGATGCTAGTGGCCTTTTCCGAGCATGCCGGACTTGAGACGACATCCTATATATTTTCGCTGCACCGGCATGGCGAAGGCGCACTTCTGCTTTTCATCCGCACCGGCGCGTGGGCTGCTGCGGCGATTATTGGACTGGTTACTGGCGTAGTTGATTCCGTTGAGGCGGTCTTCGCGCTGTGGTACGGGACGAACGTAGTTGCCGTCGCCGCCGCATGCTGGTGTCTGTCGCGTCGGAGCCGTGAATTGGGATTGGGCTGGGGCCCTCATGCTGAGCGGAGGATGGATAGTTTTCGCTCGGTATGGATAGAAGGTTTGCCGTTCTTTTTATCCACAATCGTGCTTTCCGGATTGCAATATGGTGAGCGATTTCTTGCGAGCAACGTGCTTTCCGCCGACACGCTGGGTGGCTATGTGTTTGCGTGGTCGGTATCGAACTCCATTCAGACGATCGCCTACGCCACGATTGTCGTGACCGCCGGACCGCGGCTGGTGCGCTCTTTGAGCGCGGGTGACAACCGTTATTGGTCGACATTGGGACGTTCATTGCTGTCGAGCGCCGTTGTCACATTTCTTGCTGGCGTGATTCTGATGGCTCACAAGCCTATTTTCCGGTTGGCGCACGAACCAGCCGGCAGCCATGAATTCAGAATGCTGTTCATCCTGCTTGTCTCATTCGTGCTCAGGTCGATCGCAGACGTGTGTTGGGTGGGAGCGATCGCTTTGCGTCTGGGTAAGCAAGTCGCCGTCGCGATTATTTTCGCGGCAGCTGTCAGCATTCCCGTTGAATGGGTACTGATCTCCAGGCTAGGCGAAATCGGGGCGGCACTTGCGCATCTGGCCGCGAGTACGGGAATTGTGGCGATATTGGTCTTTATTGTCATGCGCACGCGTGCCGTGGGGTCAACGCCTTTGCTGAATGGGGACACCCGTCGTGCTTCGTAAAGTTCTTAACGCCGGCCCGCGACTTAGCAAAGGCGCCGTCCGGTTGTTCGCCAGTCTTGCGATCTTGCTGTATGTGACGATGTATTGGAAAACCGGCTCTTTCCTGCCCGAGTTCGTTTTTCGTGATTCGGACAAGATTCAGTCGCAGGTAAGTGGATCGAGCACGTATCAGGACAGCTCTTTCGACGCAGTTGCGAAGTTCTATTCCGCGCTTGGCGGTATCGGAAGCAATCTGTTTGTGGCGATTGTCGGCGCCGTGTTCATCTGGCTTATGATCGGATACTCGAAGCGGCTTGGCGGCTTGCTGCTAAATACGGTGTTAATCGCGCCGTGTGTGTTCTTCAACTTGTTCGTGGCAAGCAAGGATACGCTGGTTGTCCTGATGTCGATCGTACTCGTTTTAATCGGACGCAGGTGGGGGATACGGTACCTCATGGTCACTGCTGTTGTGCTTTACGTAGGGTACGCGTTGACCGTGCGTATCTACTTTATATTGATCCTGGCAATTGGCCTGGGTGTCTGGATATTTCGCGTGGCGTCCCTACGGCTGAAAGTGGTCTTGATTCTCGCGGCTTTGATCAGCGTCTACGTTTTGCCCGTTGCAACGTATTTCGCACTCATGCATCCACGTGATATGGCAGTGGATTACCTGATTGCGGGTTCCCCCTACGGCGCGCGCACGGGCTTTTACAACCCGCTCGAACCGATCTCGTTTACGGCATTCTGTGTCGACTATGTTTACGCGATCCTAAGGCTGAACATTCCTGTTCTGTTTTATCCCGGACCAAAAGAGTTCGTGATGGAGGTGTTTGTCTGGATCACAGCCTGGTCGGTGTTCAGCCGAAAGCCTGAACGTCTGACGGGTGTCGACACGGGCGTCATGGACGTATTCGCCTGCCTGATAATCGGGCACGTGGCCGTTTCGATGCTATTCGAGCCGGATCTGGGAAGTTACATCCGGCACCTCGCAAGCGTGGCGCTCTTTTACGCGTGGCGGTTGAATTACTTGGGATCTCAAACTCGTCGCTCGCTCGGGTTTGCATTGTTGGACTGAAACTTCAGTTCAATTGGCCTCCGATGTCGTCCGGTTAATGAAACATGATTTCAATCCAGCAGCTGTCTAAGCAAGGTGTGCTCGCCTTGTGCATGCTCATCGTGTCCGTGCAGATGCACGCGCAAGACTTCAGACATTGGATTGCGGATAGCCGAAAGCCCCCAAAGGTGGGGATCCAGGTCAAGATTGAACGCTTCACATCGACAATGGCGGATCGCATAAGCGCGGCCGGATTTAGCTTCGTTCGTTTTGGGGTGTGGGTAAATGCAATGCAGACAGCTGAATATCAAAGGCAGGTAGCCGACGCGTTTGCGTCGGCCCAGGAGGCGGGCTTACCAGTCCTCCTCACGGTGCGTTCTACGGTTCCTCTCGCACAATCTTCGTCGGATGAGGCAGCCTACAACGCGCAACTACGTGATGCCGCAGCACAACTGGTCCGCGCGATCAGCAATCTGGTCGATGTTTATGGGGGCAATGTGCTTGCCGTCGAACTATGGAATGAACCGGACTTGCCTATCTATTGGCCTACGGGCAATGTCGAGACGACATTTCCAGTCTACATGCAGGCGGTATGCGCGGGACTGAAAGTCCTTCGCGGATCGATCAAAGTCGTCGGGTTCGGCTTCGCGACGGCGCCCGCATCTGGATCGCGTTCGGACAAGCTATTGCAGAGCCTTCGATCGTCGCCAGACCATTGCATCGACGCCGTGTCTTACCATGCTTATGGAATGAGCGCACAACAGATTCAAGACGCTTCCAGGTACGTTCTTTTGCGATACGGCCTGCCGGTACTTATCTCGGAGTGGGGCGTTTCGTCTGGCGGCAAGGGCGGGATCGCCGGTCAAGCTGCGGACATTCAAGCATTTCTTATGAAACGCGATTCGATGATGACGCCCCTGCTTTCGATCTACGAATGGCAGGACACTGTGAACGGCAAGAATGTCCGCGAACGCAATTTTGGTCTGGTGAATGCGTCCGGTGCACAAAA
Source organism: Paraburkholderia sp. RL18-085-BIA-A (assembly GCF_046027075.1). Taxonomy (NCBI): domain Bacteria; kingdom Pseudomonadati; phylum Pseudomonadota; class Betaproteobacteria; order Burkholderiales; family Burkholderiaceae; genus Paraburkholderia; species Paraburkholderia sp. RL18-085-BIA-A. Next base: position 6,180 of record NZ_JARESU010000189.1, read on the forward strand.
GGCTGCGCTCAATGCTACGTTGACAGCGTTGCGTAGGAGGTGATTGGCTGCTCAGTGCGGCGGCCGCGCTTTGCCAATCCGTTCTGTCAGCTTGCAGACGAGTGCGATCACTAGCATGACGCAGATCAGCGCTTCACCGACTGCGAAGGCGAGCGCCGTGGTGATGGAATGTTTAACTCGATTCATTCGTAGCGCAAACGGGCCATGACGCGTAAGCTGCCGGTGCTTCTCCCGCATGCCTCCCTCATCCTCGCCTCACCAGCAAAAAACTCACCCCGATCGCCGCCAGAAACCCGCCGCAAACGCGATTGAACCACCGCCGAACCTTCGCGCGCACCAGCCATTTCCCGAGATGCATCCCCGCCCACGAATACAGCGCGACCGCCACCCACTCGAGCACGAGAAAGCTCGCGCCGAGCACCGCGAACTGCGGCAGTATCGGCTTCGCGACATCGACGAATTGCGGCAGGAACGCGGTGAAGACCAGAATCGCTTTCGGGTTGCCCGCGGCCACGAGAAACTCTTGCCTTGCGATTCGCCCGAGCGAAGCGTCCGGCGGTTGCGAGGTGTCGATTGCCGGCGCATCGCTGCGCCATAGCTGGATGGCCAGCCAGATCAGATACGCGGCACCGGCCAGTTTGATCGCCAGAAAGAACCACTCCGACGCGTGCAACACGACAGCGAGTCCGGTTGCGGCGAGCACCAGCATCATTGCGAATGCGACCAGCCGGCCCGTGCCGCCGACAAATGCCGTCATGAAACCGTGACGCGCCGCCACGTTGATCGACAGAAGATTGTTGGGCCCGGGTGCGAGGTTGATCGCGAAGCAGGCGGGCAAAAAGAATAGCCAGGCGGTGATGGACATGATGACTTGCGCCGTGAACGTAGGATTCTGAAGAATCGCGCGGCAACACCGCGCGACACGTCTAACCGGATTGTAGCGAACGGCGCCTGTCGCAACATCGCCAGCACCAACACCGGCGCGTTTTGCAGGTGCGCTTAATTCACGGCCTTGACAAAGCCCGGATCGCCAATCAACGCATCGACGCTCAGCTTCACCGTATCTTCAATCGCGATCACGCTGTTGGTGAATTTCGGCGACTTCTGTTTCACTGTCTTCGTGGTCGAGAACACGACTGTGCGAGTAGCGGTATCGGTGACCACGTAGCGCATCTTCAACGTCCAGAACGCCGGCGACCGCGTGTCGTCGACGGTGAACGTTTCGATGGTGCCGCTGAGCACCCGCTTGCCGCCTTCGATGTGAAAGCCCGCAATCTGCAAACAGTGCGCGACGCTGTTGCGCACCGTTTCGGCGACATCGTCTTTGAGGACGATGCCGGTCATCGCGGTGTTTTCGATGCGATTCGGCGAAACGTGTCCGCTGCGAGCCGGCATGTAGGCGAAGTCTTGCGTCGGAGCCACGCTGAGCCAGCCGGTAGGATGCGCGCTCGCGCGCGGCGCGCTGCTGTTCAGGCCGAACCACGACCATGAGCACGCGGACAGCAGCAACGGCAGCGCGACAGTGCTGCAGCCCTTGAGCATGGTGGAGCTCAACGGCGAGCGCGCGGCGCTGGTCGAGCGCGGCAAAAGCAGGCCCGGTTGCGGCGACTTAGGCGCTGTGCTGGAAAAAGCGGCAGTCGAGGTCAGAGGCGTAGCCCTTTTCAATGGAGTCAACCCTGCAGAGAACAGCATGGTAACAGCGAGCCGGGCCCATGGGCGTCCTGATCGAGGCCCGGGTCGAATTCCAGCGGCGCGCGAGCAGATTCTCCCGCTTACTCAAATGAATCCTGCCTTGCCTTGCGTCATATCCACCAGCGCTCGCTGCGCATCGTCGAGCGCGTTGACGGGTAACCGGATCGTCATCTTCACCAGCATTCCATAGGCGCTATCCACGAGCGCATAGCCTTGCGCATCTATCCATCGGCGCACTTTGGCCTCGTCGGCGTAGCTCACTTCGACGCTCAGCGAAACTTGAGCAATCCTTTCGATTCGCGGTGCGTCCAGCAAAGCGGAAGCGATTGCATCGGTGTACGCGCGCACCAGACCACCGGCGCCGAGCTTCACGCCGCCGTAATAACGCACGACGGCGGCCAGCACGCCATCCAGATCGTGGTGCCGCAGCACTTCGAGAATTGGCCGGCCTGCGGTGCCGGATGGTTCGCCGTCGTCGGACATGCCGGACTGGCCACCGGCGAGCAGCGCCCAGCATACATGCGTCGCGCCAGGATGTTCATCGCGCAGCCGCCGCAACTCGGCCATTGCGGCATCGCGGTCGGCCACTGGTATTGCAAAGGCGATGAAGCGGCTCTTGCGGATCTCGAGTTCAGCGCTCAACGCCGCGGGCAAGGTGTAGGTGGGCAAGGCAAGGACTTCAGTGGATGAAAAAGTGCAGGCCGCGAGCGGCTCCAGCTCATCATGGTAACGGATCGCTGCCGCATCACCCGCACCTCACTTATGCCTTGCTTGGGCGCTGCGTTTTTTTGTCGGCTCAGTGCGTTGTTTCATCGCGGCATGATATGGGCGCGCCACGTGCGGATCGAAGTCTACGCGTTCGTCTACAATCTTGGCTGAACGCGCGCGAGTCCATTGAATGCGGCGCGTCGAAAAGGAGACGACATGCTTGACCTATCCACGTTGGGGACTTTCGTTGCTGTGGTGCTCGGGCTTTTTCTGATTCCGGGCCCGGCCGTGTTGCTGGTTTTGACGCGCACCGTGCATGGCGGACGTAAGGCCGGCATTCTCACCGGCCTGGGTATTGCCGCCGGCGATTTCATGCACACGCTGGGCGCGGCGGTCGGCCTTTCGGCGTTGCTGATGACCTCCGCGCTCGCATTCAACGCGGTGAAACTTGTCGGCGCCGCCTATCTCATCTATCTGGGAGTTCGCGCGTTGCGCGAAAAAAAGCCGGCGAGCAGCCCGCAGATGCCGGCGATCGCGCCGGTATCGGCCTCGAAAGCGTTCTTTCAGGCGATTCCCGCGGAAGTGTTGAATCCGAAGACAGCCCTCTTTTTCCTCGCGTTTCTGCCGCAGTTCGTGCGTCCCGAACACGGTTCCACGTTTGCGCAGCTCATCACGCTAGGATTGATCTTCGTCGGCATGAGCGCGCTTTACACAACGGTGCTGGTGTTGACCATCGGCCCGCTGGGCAAACTCGTCAAGCGTTTGACGTGGCTGACTCGCTGGCAGAACAAGATTATCGGCGTGCTGTTCATTTCGCTCGGTCTACGCGTGGCTACGCAAACGCGCTAACCGGTCCGCGCGAGCGCCTTGCGCCGCGACGGGCGAATGTAGTGGCGCTCTGGTTAGATGTTGCGGCGCTGCCGTCTCAGTCGCCCTTCGCGCGCATAGTCCATTTGACTTTGAGTCCGAACAGCGAGTTTTTCCTGTTCGGCGCGGCGCATTAGCTGGGTGTCGTCGATATCGTCGACCCGCGATACTTCCTGCACAAGTCTGATGCGCAGCGTCATCAACGGTTCGCCGCGTTCGACCAGCGCGCGGTTCGCCACACGGGTCCGCTATCGCTCACATTGCGCAGTTCCAGCAGCTTGAGCCCGCTGCCGGTGGATCTCGAGGATGAGCCGCCCCATGGCTTGCTCGTCGCGCGAGCGCCACGAGGCGCGCAATTCGGCGAGCGCGGGTGGGTCGAAGAGCGGAATGGGCATTGATCAGACGAAGATTGCTGTATATATGTACAGTGGATCCCGTCTTTTGACGAAATCATGTCAAGCGTGTCGGCGAGTTTTCGCCAACGGCTGCGAACGCGAGCCTCAGTGAGGCCACGACGACGTGAGCAGGACGAACGAGAAAACTGCGATGATGAAAAGACAGGTGGCAGTGAGCGTGTCGTGCGGATAGCTCATGGCGCGACAGTCTACGTGGCGTGGGGATGGGCCCATCATAGGCAGAACGGTCCCGCGCACTTGTTAAGCATTGCAAACGCGTAGTGCATCGGCGGCAGCGAATGGCCGAGTAGGGCGCATATGATCCAGAGGCGGCCATGATTGGCGCGGTGTTATCAACTGCAAACACGTTTGCACCGATATCGGAAATCGAATTCTGGTTCGACTTCGGCAGCAATTACAGCTACCTCAGCGTGATGCGCATCGATGCGCAGGCGGCATCGCACGGCGTGCGGATTCTTTGGCGCCCGTTCCTGCTGGGCCCCGTGTTTCGCGACCTCGGCTTCGACAATTCGCCGTTCGTGTTGCAGCAGAAGAAGGGCGCATACGTGTGGAAGGACATGGAACGCCAATGCCGTAAGTACGGTCTCGCGCTCACACGTCCCACTGTCTTCCCACGTGCCGCGCTGCTGGCGATGCGCGTGGCGTTACTAGGCGCGGATCAGCCGTGGATAGCCGCCTACTGCCGCAAGATCATGCAACTGAATTTCGCCGACGACCGTGACATCGGTTCAGCAGAGGTAGTGAAAGAAGCGCTCGACGAACTCGGCGTGTCCGCGCAGCAGATCATCGCTGACGCGCAAGGCGAAGCGAACAAACTGCGCCTGCGCGAGCAGACCAGCATGGCCGCGGCCAAAGGGATCTTCGGCGCGCCGACGTTTTTTGTCGGCGGTGAAATGTTCTGGGGCAATGACCGGCTGGACGATGCGCTGGAGTATTGCGCGTTGGCCGCATCGCGCGGCTAGCGCAATCCGTGAGCGGGATGTCGGTGAATATTACTCGTCGCCGTGCTGGCAGAAACGGCGGCCGGGCACATGTGAGACGACGGCCTGAGCGATTTCGAGCGGTGTGCTCTCCGCGGGGACAACCCGGCGGCTGGATTCGGGGGTGTGCTTCATGGTCCATTCGACGAGCCGGTACGAACGTCCCCAAGGCGGCTGCAGCGGGTCCGAGACCTTGCACGAGTGGATCTGGCGAGCCCAATCGTTGCCGGGCATGGCGCGCAGATGCTCGAATACTGTCTCTTCAACCATGGTTTCACTCCTTCTTAGCGGGCATGCAGCTCGTCTTTAGGCGCGTCGTCGATATCCCTTAAAAAAGTGCCGCCGATGTTCTGGCGGCCCAACAGGGGATGGTGTGCGCCATGGTTGCAGGGAAGAATTAAGCCAAACTTAAGAGGCGGCGAAAGGGCCGGCAAAGGCCTGCGCTGCGTTCCGGCTCTCAAGACCTCGCTGGATTGGCCGTTATTACAACCGTTGGGGCCGCTACCCCGCTTCGCCTTCGGGCTCGCAATCCTCATAACGTGACGAATCTCGCCCAAACGCCGCTCTCCGACCGGCTTCGCTCGCTAGTCGACACCGTGCAACACAACGAGCGCACATTGCGTCGCTTCCAGAACGTCGAGCTGCGTTTGATCGGCGCGCAGGATTTCACGTCGTTTCTCGACATTCTGTTCAATCATCTGCCGCAGGAATTCTCGCTGACGAGCGTGACCCTGTGGCTCGAATACCGCGCGCCGATGTTGCTCGAACTACTCGAGCCGATTGCGTTGCGGGCGCTCGATCATCCGGGCCTGAAGACTTCGCGCGAGGGCGGACTCGCCGCGCAACGTCTATGCGAAGAGGGCCGGCCATGGCTTGGCAGGCCGAGGGAGCCGGACGATGGCGCGCGCCGTGCATTCTTCGGCGACGCGCGCACGACGGCGAGCGCGATCCTGCTGCCGCTGGCGGCGGGCGACACCGTCAGCGGCTACCTGTGCCTAGGCAGTGACGACCCGTCTCGTTTCGGCGACGGCATGGCCACCGACATTCTGGAGCGCTTCGCGAACATCGTGACCGCGAGTCTCGACAACGTCGGGCATCGCGAGCGGCTCAAGCAGCTCGGCATGACCGACTCGCTGACGGGCCTCGCCAATCGCCGCTATTTCGACGAGCGACTGCGCGAGGCACTGATGCGCGCGGCGCGTCATGGCGTGCCGGTATCGTGTCTTTTCATTGATATCGACAGCTTCAAACGCATCAACGATATGTGTGGTCACCAGACCGGCGACCGCGCATTGGCGGCGGTGGCGGCCTGCGTGCGGCAGCAGGTGCGGCTGGGCGATATCGTCGCGCGCTACGGCGGCGAGGAGTTCGCCGCATTGGTGCAAGGCGATCGGGCCGATGCGCTAACCGTCGCTGAGCGTGCGCGGCTGGCGGTCGAAAGACTGGATCCGCAGGACGATCGAGGCGAACGCATTGCGTTGACCGTGTCGATCGGCGTCGCGGCGCGCATGGCAGGCACTACGCCAGCCGACGCGGTTTCGCTCGGTCGCGCGATGATGGAGGAAGCCGATCGTGCGATGTATCAGGCCAAACACAATGGTCGCAATCGCATCGAGGCGCTGGTGAAAGCGGGCAGCGATGAAGCGGCACGCTGATTTTGGCCGCTGATTTACCGCTGATTGGCCACGAAGCGCCACCGGTAAATTCAAGCGTTGGCGGGTGGGGGCGCCACCCGGCACGCGCCTAGGCCCCCGGTGAAGGGGGCGGCGTGTTGGTGGGGGGTTTTTGGAT
>NZ_JARESU010000019.1:0-118679 GCF_046027075.1 Paraburkholderia sp. RL18-085-BIA-A
GCTTAGGCATTAACGTTTACGCCGGCAAAATTGTTTCGCCCGCAAACAGTTGCTTGACCTCTTCGCGTGCGCGAACCACATGCGCCTGTGTACCATCGACCATCACCTCGGCCGCACGCGGACGCGTGTTGTAGTTGGAACTCATCACGAAGCCGTATGCGCCGGCCGAGCGGATCGCCAGCAGATCGCCGGGTTCGACCGCCAACAGGCGTTCGCGGCCGAGCCAGTCGCCACTTTCGCAAACCGGGCCGACCACGTCGTACACATGAGCCGGCACGTCGCGCTTAGCCACCGCGTCGATCGCGTGATAAGCGTCGTACATCGCGGGGCGCGCGAGATCGGTCATCGCCGCGTCGACGATCACGAAATTCTTTTCTGCGCCCGGCTTCAGAAACTCGACGCGCGTGAGCAGCACGCCCGCGTTGCCGACGAGCGAGCGGCCCGGTTCGAAATACACTTCGCGATGGCCGTGACCGCGCGCTTCGATGCGATCCAGCACGGTGCGCACGAACGCGCCGATCTCCGGCGGGGTTTCGTCGTCGTAGGTGATGCCCAGACCGCCGCCCACATCGATGTGGCGAATCTTCACGCCGTCCTGCTCGATTTGCTCGACGAGGTCCAACACCTTGTCGACTGCATCGAGATAAGGCGCGACTTCTGTGATTTGCGAACCGATATGACAGTCGATGCCGACCACCTCGAGATTCGTCATCGCGGCGGCGGCCTGATACGTGGCGCGCGCGTCTTCGAAGGCGACACCGAACTTGTTCGACTTCAGGCCCGTGGAAATATACGGATGCGTTTTCGCATCGACGTCGGGATTCACGCGCAACGACACCGGCGCCTTCCTGCCCATTTCGGCCGCAACCGCATTCAGGCGATCGAGTTCGGGAATCGATTCGACGTTGAAGCATTTGACGCCTGCCGCGAGCGCATCGCGCATCTCGTCCGCGTGCTTGCCGACACCGGAAAACACGGTGTTTTCCGCTTTGCCGCCGGCGGCCAGCACGCGCGCCAGTTCGCCGCCCGACACAATGTCGAAGCCGGCGCCGAGACGCGCGAACACGTTGAGCACCGCGAGATTGCTGTTGGCCTTGACGGCCACATGCACGCTCGCGCGACGGCCCGCGCAGGCGCCGGCGTACGCGTTCCATGCTTCGGTGAGCGCGGCGCGCGAGTAGACGTACAGCGGCGTGCCGAACTGTTCGGCGAGAGAGACGGCGGACACGCCTTCAGCGTGTAATACGCCGTCGACGTAGTCAAATGCGGATCGAGTCATGCGAAAGTCTTATTGAACGGGGGTGACGGCGGATGCGGGCAGCGGGGCCGCGGTACCGGATGCAGCGGAAGCGGGCGGCGTGGCGAGTTCGGTTTCCGGCGCCAGCGAGAGCGGCGTGCCCGAGGTATCCGGCATGGTGCTCATGTCGGTGGCGGTGTCCGACGCGGGTTGCGCTTCGTTCGGCGGCGGCGTTTGCGTGCGATGAGCGGGCGGGGCAGGCAGCGGCGGCACGGTCGGCAAGTAGAGCGCGCCGCGTTGTCCACAACCAGCCAGCAAACCACCGAGTGCACAACCTGCGAGAATGGTTAAAACCGCTACAATCGCGCGGCCGGGCGCCGCCGTGCGCATCCGAGATACAACTCGCATGACTGTCCCTGAATAAATAATCGATGGAGTTTAGCATGTCCGATAGTGATTACCTGACCCGCGCGGAGGCCGCGCTAGCCGCCATCGAACGCGCGCTCGACGACACCGATGCCGACATCGAACTCGAACGCAGCGGCAACGTACTGACGCTCGAATTCGAGAATCGCTCGAAGATCATCGTCAACCTTCAGCCGCCGATGAGCGAGATCTGGATTGCCGCGAAGGCGGGGGGGTTTCACTTCCGGTTCGTCGATGGCGAGTGGCGCGACACGCGCAGCGGCACCGAGTTTTTTGCGGCGCTGTCGGAGTATGCGACGCAGCAGGCTGGCGAGCCGGTTCGCTTTACGGCGTAATAGCAGCACGCTCGCTCGCGAGCTCGAGTGCTCGAAGGCGAGCACCGCCGTGTAGCCCAGATCAAACGCTCAAAGCAATACCGCCGCGCTTCTCTCGAGCGCGGCGGTTTTGTTTTTTCAAACGGCAGCAGACAAAAGCGTCAGTGTCCGCGGAACAGATTCATGATGTCCTGCTTTTCCTGTTCGCCGACCTGCTGGGGCGCAGCCGCGGCCGCGCTCGCCTCCGCGTCCAGCGTCGCCTGACTGACGCCGACCGTCGCGACGAAACCATGCCCCGGCGTGAAGTCGTCGAAATACAGTTCCGAGCCGATTTCGGTCACGTCGTCGGGACGAGCCATCTTGTACTCCGGCACGCCTTTGAGCGCGCGGCCCATGTACTCGATCCACACCGGCAACGCGAGGCCGCCGCCGGTTTCCTTGTCACCGAGACTGCGCGGATTGTCGTAGCCGATCCACGCGATCGCCGTGAGCGTGTGCTGAAAACCGGCAAACCACGCGTCACGCGAATCGTTGGTCGTGCCCGTCTTGCCGGCCAGATCGGTGCGCTTGAGCACGTTGGTTTTCGCGCCCGTGCCGCGTTGCGCGACGCTCTGCAGCAAGCTGTTCATCACGTACGCGTTGCGCGGCTCGATCGCGTGCGGCGCGCTTTGCGCGGCCACCAGCGGCTGCGCGTGCGCGACCACGATGCCGCGCTGATCGGTGACTTCGGCGATCAGATACGGATTGATCCGGTAGCCGCCGTTCGCGAACACCGAGAACGCGCCCGCCATCTGCAACGGCGTGACGAGACCCGCGCCGAGCGCCATAGGCAGATAAGCGGGGTGACGATCCGCGTCGAAGCCGAAACGCGTGATGTACTGCTGCGCGTATTTCGTGCCGATCTGGTTCAGGATGCGGATCGACACCAGGTTCTTCGACTTCTGTAGCGCGGTGCGCATCGTCATCGGACCATCGAAACCGCCGCCGTAGTTCTTCGGCTCCCACGCCTGGCCGCCGGTTTCGGCGGCGGTAAAAAAGAGCGGCGCGTCGTTGATGATGGTGGCCGGCCCGAGTCCCTTTTCGAGCGACGCCGAATAGATGAACGGCTTGAAGCTCGAACCCGGCTGGCGCCACGCCTGGGTCACGTGATTGAACTTGTTCTTGTTGAAGTCGAAGCCGCCGACCAGCGCGCGGATCGCGCCGTCTTGCGGAATGATCGAAATGAATGCGCCTTCCACTTGCGGCAATTGCGTGATCGACCAGTCGCCGTCGTCGTTCTTCACGAGCCGGATGATCGCGCCGGGCCGCACACGTTGATTCGGCTGCGCGCGCGCATTGAGCGCGGATTGCGCGAAGCGCAGGCCGTCGCCCTGGATGGTCGCGACATTGCCGTCGATGAACGTGGCCTGCACCTGCTTCGGGCTCGCCGCGGTGACGACGGCGGCGATGATCTCGCCGTTGTCCGGATGTTCGAGCAACGCGTCGTCGATCGCCTGTTCGCGGTCCTGCGTATCGGACGGCAGATCGATGAACGCCTCCGGGCCGCGATAGCCATGACGGCGTTCATAGTCCATCAGACCTTTGCGCAGCGCCCGGTAAGCGACGTCCTGATCGGCGGAGTCGATCGTGGTCACGACGTTCAGGCCGCGCGTGTACGCCTCTTCGCGATACTGCGCGTACATCATCTGCCGCACCATCTCCGCGATGTACTCCGCGTGCACGCTGAATTCCTTGCCGGCGCCCTTGACGACGAGCGGCTGTTTGCTTGCCTCGTCGTATTGTTCCTGGGTGATGTAGTGCAGTTCGTACATGCGCTGCAGGATGTACTCCTGCCGCACCTTCGCGCGCTTCGGATTGACGACCGGGTTATACGCGGAAGGCGCCTTCGGCAGACCGGCCAGCATGGCCGACTCGGCCAGCGTCAGATCTTTCAGGTCCTTGCCGAAGTACACCCGCGCCGCGCTCGCGAAACCATACGCACGCTGACCGAGATAGATCTGATTCATGTACACCTCGAGAATCTGATCTTTCGTCAGCTTCGACTCGATCTTGTACGCGAGCAGCATCTCGTAGATCTTGCGCGTGTAGGTCTTCTCGCTCGACAGGAAGAAGTTGCGCGCCACCTGCATCGTGATCGTGCTGGCGCCCTGGGTGGCGTGGCCGTTGGTCAGCGCGACGAAGCCGGCGCGCGCGATGCCGGTGAGGTCGACGCCGCCGTGATCGTAGAAGCGCGCGTCTTCGATCGCGAGGATTGCCTTCTTCAGACTATCGGGCACGTCCTGGATATGCACGATGTCGCGCCGCTCCTCGCCGAATTCACCGATCAGCACATGGTCGGCCGTGTAGATGCGCAGCGGCACTTTCGGACGATAGTCGGTCAGTGCGTCGAGCGAGGGCAGGTTCGGCGTGGCGACGACGAGCGCATAACCGAGCACCAGTAGCACGCACAGAATGCCAGCGACGATCAGTCCGAAAAAGCCAATGATGAGCTTGATCCATAGCGGACGTTTGCGCTTCTGAGGCGCGGGCGGCGGGGACGTGGGAGACGTTGATTGCATATGTGCACCAAAAAACAGTCCCGCGATTATAGCCGCCTCGCTTTTGAGCTTTCGGCGTGCTTACAGACAGGGCTCGACACGTTCGCGTGCGCGGTGCGGGAATGACTTCACTGTAGTCGCTTTGATCGCATGCAGGGCGCCGGTTGCTCAACGTTAGCCATTCGGCTGAGTGTCGCGCGGCGGCGCGGCTACGCACAATTCTCCTTCGTCACTCGCGTTCGAATGGTTCGTCGCGTGAGTCAGAGGGAGGGCGTGATGGTGTTCAAAAGTTCGTGGCTTCAGACAGTGCATTCAGGCCGGCAGCGGTTTGCCGCCGGGATCGATGTGGGTTCGCAAAACGTGCGTCTGGTGGTGGTGAGCCAGCGCTCGCGCGCACGCGGCGCTTTGTATCTCGAGTACCTCAGGACCGTGCCGCTGCACGCCGGCGCGATGGCCGGCGCCGAAATCGCCGACCGCCAGGCGGTGGCGCGCGCGTTGCGCGACGTGTTTGCCGGACTGCCGCGCGCGTGTGCGACGCACGCGTTGCGTTGCGCGATGGCGGTGCCTGCGTCGGCCACCTTGACTACCACGGTGCCGCTCGCGCGGCTCGCGGCGCAAAGCCATTGCGCGGAAGACGGCGGACCGGCGCTGGCTGAACTGGAGCCCGCGGTGATGGGCGAGGCGGAGCGCATCGCCGGTCTCGAAAGGCACGCGCTGGCGGTCGACTGGTTTGTCGAAGAAACACCTTCCCCGGTCCGCTCGGTGAAGATCGCCGCCACTGCGCGTCAGCATCTCGAAGCACGCATGGAATGCGCGGCGACCGCGGGCATCTCGCTCACAGCCGTCGACGGCGAACCGCATGCGGCGTTGCGCGCAATGCGCTACGCGGCAAGCCGCGAACTCGATCAGCACGAGCCGTATGCGGCGTTGTGGATCGGTACGGACGGCGTGTACGGGTGGCGAATTGTCGACGACAGCATCGCCGGCGAAATGCGCTACCCGGCGCCGGAGCATGCCGACCTGGCCGACGCGTTGCGCGATCTCGTCCACGGACCCGTGCTCGACTGCGCGTTGGTGAGCGGCGAAATCGATCTGCTCGAAGGCGTGGGCTTCTCGCTGGCGGATATCGCGGACGTATTGGGCTGCACGGTGCTGCCGTTCGAATGCGCCGCGCTGGGCGGTCTCGTGCGGCCGCTCGACGATGAGTTGCTGCATGAGCCCGCCAGCGCGGTGGCGTTCGGGCTTGCGTTGCGCGGGGTGCTCGAATGATGCACGGCCTTTTGCTTTTGCGCGCAGCCGGTCCGAACGCGTCGGCTGCGTCGCGCGGTGCGCGTTTGGTTCAGCCGTGGCTCGGCGGCTTCAATCTGCTGCCCTACCGGCAACGCAATGCGCGGCTCGCGCGGCAGGCTCGCGTGCGCGAATGGATCGCCGCAGCGCTCGCCGGATGTGCGGCCATTCTCGCGTTGGCCGCGTGGCAGGCGTTCGACAAAGCGCGGCTCGATGCCTATCGCGCGTCGTTCGAACAGTCCCTTATGCAATTGAGCGCGCCGCTCGCGGAGCACGCGAAATTGCTCCGCACACAAGACGAGCAGCGCAACAACGCGGCACGTGCGGCGAGCTTGTCCGAGCCGCTCCAACATCTGCTCGACCTGCTCGAAGCACTGAGTTTCGAACCGGGCGACGGCGTGGTGTTGCGCCAGTTGCGCCAGCGCGAGCACGAGACGGAGTTGCTGGCGACGTCGCGCAGCCATCTCGCGTCGGCCGAGTGGCTCAAGCGTTTGAGTGCGATTCGCGGCGTGAAGGGGGCGCAAATGAACGACTTGCATCGTCCGGCGACACGCGGCAGCGCGCGAGGAGATGACAGCGTGAGCGGTCTGGTCGAGTTCGGCGCGCGCTTGCATTGGGATGACCCGGCGCCGAAAGCCACTAAGAGAGCCGGATCTCCGGCTGCGGGTCCCGTTAAGTCCGAACCATCAGGAGGTGCAAAATGAGTACGATTTTTTTCGAATCGGGCGGCGCGGCAAGCGCCCAACTCTCCCTTTCCCAATGGCTGACGCGGCTGCGGGTGCCGCTCGATGCATGGAGCCGGCGCCGCCGCTGGGCGGTCGCGCTGCTGATCTTTGCGTTGGTGTTTGGCCTTGGCGCGCATGGCTGGATCGTCGCCGATCTCGGCAGAGTCGAGACGAGCCGCGCGGCGTTGGCGGTGAGCGTTCAGCGTCTCGCGGATGCGAGGCGCGCGCTGACGCAATTGCCCTTGCTACGTCGTGCCGCGGCGGCCACGCCGGTCGCGCCGGTTGTCCCGTCGGGCGCGCCGTGGAGTTCCGCGGACGACGTACGCATCGTCTCCGAGCTGGCCGCACAGAATGGCGTCGCGTTGCTTGCAGTCGAACCCGGCGCCGCCAGCGGCGAGGGTGTCGAAAGCATGCGTCCTTTGCAGTTCACCGCGCACACGGACTTCGTCCACCTGATGGCGTTTCTGCATGCGCTGTCGGACCTGCCAGTGCTGATCGTTCCCGTCGACATCACCGTCAAACAGGACACGGCCGCGTTATCGGTGAGCGCGACCCTGCGCGTGTTTAGCGCGCTGCGGCCGGTTTCCGCGAATGATGCCGCGCTCGTGCTTGACGACACGAGCCTCGATTCGGACGACGACGAGGACGTCGTGTTCTTCGATCCGTTCTTGCAGCCGCAGATGCGCGCAGCCGGCGAGCCGCCCGATGTTTCGCAAGTGCGTCTGGTCGGCGTGCTGCGCGATCGCACGCGCGGGTTGGCCTTGCTTGATACGCCAGACGGCGTTGCCACCGTCGAGAAGGGACAGCAGCTGGGCGCGGAGCGCGTGACGAAGCTCGACACGCTCGGCATTACGCTCGTTAAAGCTGGCACGACGCGCACGCTCGCGCTGGCGGAGGCTTCGTGATGAGCCTCGCAACGCCGTTGCCGACCATGTTCTCACGCGTTCGCAGTCGCGCTTCTCCTGGCGTGGGCGTGTACCTCTGCGTTCGAGTGTGTGTCGGCCTGTATGTCAGCGCTGCGCTAAGCGCCGGTATTGCGCGGGCTGCGCTGCCGCCGCTGCCGAGCTATATGCCGCTCGACGACGCCGTCGCGCCAGCCGACACCGCGTACGGCGCAGCCCCGCTGCCGCGCGCTCAGTCCAGCGAAGTGCCGAACCCGTTTCGCGACGATGCAGTTGACGACTCGGGCGCGCCGCGACTGGCCGCGCCATCAGGCAATATCAATGCGGACGACTTCGCCGCCGCCGTCGAAGGTTCGGTGCCGCTTGGCAAGCAATCGGCCGCTCCGGCTCGTGACGATGCCGGCGGCTCCACGGCGCTCGAAGGTCCGCCGGTGCCGCTGCCGCCGCGCATGCGTCTGAGCGACACGCCGAAAAACGCCGCCGACGCCGCGCTCGCCGCCGACGACAAACCGATCTCGCTGAACTTCCAGCGAGCCGAACTCGGCGCCGTGCTCAAGGCGTTCGCGCAGTTCACGGGGTTGAACTTCGTCGCGAGCGAACGGGTGCGCGGGGCCGTTTCGCTGCGGCTCGACAAGGTGCCGTGGCGCACCGCGTTCGATACCCTGCTCGACGTCAACAACCTGGCGATGGAGCGCCACGGCAACGTGATCTGGGTCGCGCCGATGGCGGATCTGGCCGCGCGCGAGCGGCAACGCTTCGAAGCGCATGCGCGGGCCGCCGATCTCGAACCGCTCGCAAGCCGCACGTTCGAGCTGCACTACGCGCACGCCGAGGACGTGCGGCGCCTCTTGACCGGCTCTGGCGCCCAACGCGTGCTGTCCAAGCGCGGCGCCGTGACCGCCGACCCGCGCACCAATCTGCTGTTCGTGACCGATCTCGCTGGACGGCTGGAGCAGATTGCGGCGCTGCTCGGGTCCGTCGACCGTCCGACCCGTCAGGTGCTGATCGAAGCGCAGATCGTCGAGGGCGATTACGGCTTTTCGCGCAATCTCGGCGTGCGGCTCGCGCTGGCGGCCACTAGCACGGACGGTACGGCAAAGGGCTTGCGCGGCGGCACGGACGGCACGGTCTACGATCTGGCCGCCCGGCCGATTTCCGGCTTCGACGCCGCCACCGCCGGCTTGACGCTGTTCGCAGCCGGCGCGACGCGGCTGCTGAACCTGGAGTTGAGCGCGCTCGAAGCCGAAGGGCAGGGGAAAATCGTTTCGAGTCCGCGGGTCGTCACCGCGGATCGGATGAAAGCGGTGGTCGAACAGGGCACCGAGTTACCGTATCAGGCCAAGGTGGGGCAGGGTGTGTCGGGCGTGCAGTTTCGCCGGGCCACGCTCAAACTGGAGGTCGAGCCGCAAATCATGCCGGACGGCCGCGTGGTGCTGGACCTCGATGTCGCCAAGGACAGCGTCGGCGAGCAGACCGACGCCGGGCCCGCGATCAACACCAAACACGTGCAAACGCGCGTCGAAGTCGAGGATGGTGGTACGGTGTCGATCGGCGGAATTTACGCAACCGACGAGCGGGACGATGTGACCAGGGTCCCTGTCCTGGGCAAAATACCGATTTTGGGCGCGCTTTTTCGCAATCGGGCGCATCGCGACGCGCGCAGTGAACTGGCTGTTTTCATCACGCCGCGCGTTGTTGCGATAAATTAGGGGCAGGCTGCCGCCGCTCGCCAGCGGCGGCGCGCAGGCTCGACAAGGCAGCCGCTTTGCCAGTAAGCTGCGGCACGAACCATACCGGATTAGCCAGAGGACACCGTTGCAAGCGCGGGACGCACACGCCAACGTATTTTTTGTAGGGCTCATGGGGGCCGGGAAAACCACCGTGGGCCGGGCCATTGCGCGCCGTCTCGATCGCCCGTTCTTCGATTCCGACCACGAGATCGAGGCGCGCACGGGTGCGCGCATCCCGGTGATCTTCGAGCTGGAAGGCGAAGCCGGTTTTCGCGAGCGCGAGGCGAGTGTGATCGCCGAGTTGACCGGGCGCGACAATATTGTGCTGGCAACCGGCGGCGGCGCGGTGCTGCGGCCGGAAAACCGCGCGGCGCTGCAAAATCGCGGCGTCGTGATCTATCTGCGCGCCAATCCTCACGATCTGTGGCTGCGCACGCGGCGCGACAAGAATCGCCCGCTTTTGCAGACGGAAGACCCCAAGGCGCGTCTCGAAGCGCTCTACGAAGTGCGCGATCCGCTTTACCGCGAATGCGCGCATTTCGTGATTGAAACCGGCCGGCCTTCGGTCAACGGACTCGTCAATATGGTTCTGATGCAGCTCGAGATGGCCGGCGTCGCCAAACATCCTGCGTCATAATGGACCGTATGATTACCGTCAACGTCGAACTGGGCGAACGCGCCTACCCCATCCATATCGGTGCCGACCTGATCGGCCAGACCGCGCTGTTCGCGCCGCACATCGCGGGCAGCTCGGTCACCATCGTCACGAACACCACGGTCGACCCGCTCTGCGGCGACGCGCTGCGCGCCGCGCTGGCGCCGCTCGGCAAACAGGTGTCGACGGTCGTGTTGCCGGACGGCGAGGCGCACAAGAACCTCGAAACCCTGAACCTGATTTTCGACGCGCTGCTCGGCTCGCGCGCCGACCGCAAGACCACGCTGATTGCACTGGGCGGTGGCGTGATCGGCGACATGACGGGTTTTGCCGCGGCCTGCTATATGCGCGGCGTGCCGTTCATTCAGGTGCCCACTACGTTGCTGTCGCAGGTGGATTCGTCGGTGGGCGGCAAGACCGGCATCAATCATCCGCTCGGCAAGAACATGATCGGCGCGTTCTACCAGCCGCAGGCGGTGATCGCCGACATCGGCGCGCTGCGCACGCTGCCCGCGCGTGAACTGGCTGCGGGCGTCGCGGAAGTGATCAAGACCGGCGCGATTGCCGACGCTGATTTCTTCAACTGGATCGAAGCCAACATCGGGGCGCTGAATCGCTGCGAACCCGCTGCGCTGACCGAGGCGGTCAAGCGCTCGTGCGAAATCAAGGCGTCGGTGGTGGCGCGCGACGAACGCGAAGGCGGACTGCGCGCGATCCTCAACTTCGGCCACACGTTCGGCCACGCGATCGAGGCCGGCCTCGGCTACGGCGAGTGGCTGCACGGCGAGGCGGTCGGCTGCGGGATGGCAATGGCGGCGGATCTCTCCGTGCGCATGGGCTATCTCGACGAAGCGGCGCGCCGGCGTCTGGTCGACGTGATCGTCGCCGCGCATTTGCCGACCCGCGCGCCCGCGCTCGGCGAAGCGCGTTATATCGAACTCATGCAGGTCGACAAGAAGGCGGAAGCCGGCGCGATCAAATTCATTCTGCTGAAGCGTTTCGGTGAGACGCTGATCACCCGGGCGCCCGACGCCGAGGTGCACGCCACGCTGGCCGCCGCTGTCTAGAAAACGACGAAGCCATTCAAGCCACGCATCACGCGCCAGCGTCACGAGGCGCCATGTTTCGGAGAACCCGGTGACTGACAGGCGCAGCGGCGATGTACAGCATGACCCGGCGGCAGGCATGGCGGAGATCGCCGTGCCGACGCAGGAGGCACTCGAAGCGCACCTCGCGCCCTACGCGGCTCATTCCGCCCAGTCGCGCGGCCGCCGCTATCCCGAAGCGGTGCCCAGCGCGCGCACTGAATTCCAGCGGGATCGTGACCGCATCGTCCACTCGACGGCGTTCCGCCGGCTCGAGTACAAAACCCAGGTGTTCGTGAATCACGAGGGCGACCTGTTCCGCACGCGCCTGACCCACAGTCTCGAAGTCGCACAGATCGCGCGCTCGGTTGCTCGTAATCTGCGCGTCAACGAAGACCTCGTCGAAGCCATCTCACTTGCCCACGATCTCGGTCATACGCCGTTCGGCCATGCCGGGCAGGATGCGCTGAACGAGTGCATGCGCGAGCATGGCGGTTTCGAGCACAACCTGCAAAGTCTCGCGGTCGTCGACGACCTGGAGGAGCACTACGGTGCATTCAACGGTCTGAACCTGTGCTTCGAGACGCGCGAGGGCATCCTCAAGCATTGCTCGCGGGAAAACGCACGGCGGCTCGGCGCGCTGGGCGAGCGCTTTATCGAAGGACGGCAGCCGTCGATCGAAGCGCAGATCGCCAATGTCGCCGACGAGATCGCGTACAACAATCACGATGTCGACGACGGTTTGCGCTCGGGTTTGCTCACGATCGAGCAGCTTGCCGAAGTGGAGTTATGGCAGACGCACTACGACGCCGCGCGCCGCGACTTTCCGCAGATCGAAGGACGCAGGCTGATCCATGAGACCGTGCGCCGCATCATCAATACGCTGATCGTCGATCTGATCGATACGACCAAGCTGAATCTGGTCCGCTATGCACCGGCTTCGCTGGACGGCGTGCGCGCAGCGCCCCCGCTCGTCGCGCACAGCGATGTCATTGCCGCGCAGGCCGCGACGCTCAAGCGTTTCCTCTTCAAGAACCTGTACCGCCATTACCGCGTGATGCGCATGGCCAACAAGGCGCGTCGCGTCGTGGTCGGCCTGTTCGACGCGTTCACGGAAGATCCGCGGCTGTTGCCGCCCGGCTATCAATCCGTGGACGAGGCGCAGCAACCGCGTCTCATCGCCCACTACATCGCGGGTATGACGGATCGCTATGCGGTGAAGGAATACCAGCGGCTATTCGTGATCGACGACAACTAGGCGGCGCGAGCGCGCGTCGGCCTCCCCCCCACGCGGGCAGCGGATGGCACCGCTGCGCGGTGCTGTCGCACACTTCGCAATCACGATCAACCAAGGCACGAACAAGGCCGCCGAACGATGGCGGCCCGCCGTCGCGATCAGTTAGTCCTGTGCAACTCAGCGCAACTCAGCGCAACCGCGACGCGAATAGCGCGCCCGCAATCAGCGCAACGCCACCGACGATCGCGATCGTCTGCCACGGATTTTCATGCACGTAATGGTCGGCGTCGGAGATCGCGACTTCCGCACGTTCGCGCACGGCCTCGCGGGTATCGTTCAGGCGCGTGCGCGCCGCGTCGAGCTGTTTGCGAATCTTGCCGCGCAATGCCACGGCGTCGGCTTGCGTGCCGTCGGTGAGCGTGGCTTCGAGTTCCGACAACAGGGTGCGCAACTCGCCCGCAATATCTTCGGCCGCGTGACGGCTGTGGCGAGCGATGCGCCGCGCACGGCGGCTGGTACTGGTCCAGGATTCGCCGAGAGCGTCTCTCGTATTCGGAAGTGCTGTCATGGTCGCTCCGTCAGTGAGGTGAAAAGGGTCCAACGCGTTGTCACGTCAGTCGTCACCTTGCCATGAATACACGGCGGCGCGGTGCAACGCGGTAAACACCTTGTGGACGCAACTTCGGTGCCAAACACGCAAACCTCTGCGCACATGGGGCGCAGGTCAAGGATCCTCAGCAGATATTGCACGAGCCGACGCCGGTCCGGGTCAAATTTACAAATGCTCACGTCTGTCCGCCGCGCCCGACTTCACTACGCGCGCTCGAACGAAAGCGCCGTCATCGGATAGATAACGGCGTTGTCCAAGCGACGAAAATTCGACTACCCTAACTCTACGGCCCCCATTTTCTGGAAGCGTTAGAAACGGTAACCGATATTGACGTAGCTAACGATCGGGTTCAGCTTGATCTTGGTTTGCGATTGCACGGTCAACGTACCGACCGGCGTGGCGGCCGCGGTGTTCAGCTTGGCGGTCGTGCTGAGCGGCAGGTAGGAGATCGACAGGCCCGCGAACCAGTGTTGATTGAACGCGTACGTGAAGCCGGCATTAAACACCGGCTCCCACGAACTATCCGTCGAGACGCTGGTCGGACCATGCAGAACGTTAGCTTCGAATGCGCTGTTGGTGATCTTTTCGTCGGTGAACCAGATGTGGCTCACGCCAACACCAAGATACGGGCGGAACGCGGCAGTCGGGGCATTGAAGTAGTACTTGAACAGCAGAGTCGGGCTCCACTGTTTGGCCTGGCCCAGCTTGCCGAATTGTTCGAGGCTGCCCGTGCCTTCCAGGTCGAAAGTAGGCGGGTAACCGATCACGAATTCGGTTGCGATGTGATCGGTGATGAAGTAACCAGCAGCCAGGCCGATGGTGTCGGCTGAACTGAGTGAGGCACCAGTGTTGGCTTCTGTGATGTTGGTCGGGCTGCCGCCAATGCTTGTTACTTTCAACGGGTCGCTGCTCGATTGAGGCGCCAGATGGAGCCAGCCCGTCGTGACGTAAAAGCTACCGGCCGATTGTGCGTGTGCCGCCGTTGTCATGCAGGCTAGCACTGCCATCCCCGTTGCGGCCTGTTTTAATTTCATATGTGCTCCTCCAAAAAAGGCCCGCTCATTATGACGAGAACGTTTGAAACAAACCATACGCGGCGGTTAGAGCTTTCTCCCTAAGCGGCGCGCGGTTTCTGGCTTCGCCGCTGTGCGCCGAACCTCGGGCGCATGCGGTTCTTCGGACCTTCGGGTATGTACCAACGCGACTATCGGATACTCCAGCATGGCACGGCTTGCACGTCTTTATGTCCCTGACCAGCCGCAGCACGTCATCCTCCGCGGGCTCGATCAGCAGCCCGCATTCGTCGACGACCAGGACTACGAACTCTTCATTGACTGTCTGAAAGCGGCTTCGCGCGACCATCACTTATCGATCCACGCGTATGCATTGATGCCGGGCGCCGTGCAGTTGCTCGTCACGCCCACCGAGGAGTCGAGCCTGCCGAAAGCGATGCAGGCCGTCGGGCGTCGCTACGTCGCGCACTTCAATCGACGCTACGCGCGGCGCGGCACGCTGTGGGAGGGGCGCTACCGGGCCACGGTGATCGAGGGCGAGCGCTACTTCCTGCTGGCGAGCCGTGTCGTCGAGATGTGTCCGGTGCGCGCCCAACTCGTCAGCGCGCCGGAGGACTATCGCTGGTCGAGCTACCGGCACCACATCGGCCTCACGCTCGACAGCCTGATCACCGACCATCCGTTGTACTGGTCGCTGGGCAACACGCCGTTCGAGCGGCAGCGCGCGTATCGCGAGTTGTGCGAGCAGCCGCTCGACGAGCGCGAAGCCAGTCAGCTCCAGCAGGCCACGCTGAAAGGCTGGGTTCTGGGCAGCGACACTTATCGGGAATGGGCGGCGCGGGCCGCAAACCGGCGCGTTTCGCCGCTGCCGCGCGGCCGGCCGCGCAAGGTGCGCGAGACGCCGCACACGTCATAAAGCGTTTCACATCAAAGGGCTATATGGAAACGGCACGTCAGATGCCGTTTTCTTTTGCCCCATTTTGATATGGCACCAATAAAAACAAGCCGCAATGCACCAATTTGATAATCGGGGTCTTATCATTACGTTTTATTTGCTATTCCATTGATTCGTCGCGTATATTCCGAATTCCGGCATTTTTGATACGCGCAGCGCGCCGTTCGGAAACGCCGTCGCGGTTGCAACGCAAACTGCGGCAATAGAAAAACGGTTTAACGGCCTGTCCGGCCCCCTCACAGACGGTGTCCCCATGAACGACCACCAGCAACCGATTCACCCGGTTCCCGCCGCGCAAGGTCTGTACGACCCGCAAAACGAACATGACGCCTGCGGCGTCGGCTTTGTCGCTCACATCAAGGGCAAGAAAAGCCACGAGATCGTCCAGCAAGGTCTGAAGATTCTCGAGAACCTCGACCACCGGGGCGCTGTCGGCGCCGATCCGCTGATGGGCGACGGCGCGGGCATCCTGATTCAGATCCCGGACGGCTTCTATCGCGATGAAATGGCCAAGCAGGGCGTGACGCTGCCGCCGAACGGCGAATATGGCGTCGGCATGGTGTTTCTGCCGAAGGAACACGCGTCGCGCCTCGCCTGCGAGCAGGAACTGGAGCGCACGGTGAAGGCAGAAGGCCAGGTGGTGCTGGGCTGGCGCGACGTGCCGGTCGACCACACTATGCCGATTTCGCCGACCGTGAAGGCGAGCGAGCCGCTGATCCGCCAGATCTTCATCGGCCGCGGCAAGGACATCATGGTGACCGACGCGCTCGAACGGAAGCTGTACGTGATCCGCAAGACCGCGAGCCACCGCATCCAGGCGCTCAAGCTCAAGCACGGCAAGGAATACTTCGTGCCGTCGATGTCGGCGCGCACGGTGGTCTACAAGGGCCTGCTGCTGGCGGGCCAGGTCGGCGTGTACTACCGCGACCTGCAGGACGAGCGCACTGTCTCGGCGCTGGCGCTGGTGCACCAGCGCTTCTCGACCAACACGTTCCCGGCGTGGGAACTGGCTCACCCGTACCGGATGATCGCCCACAACGGCGAAATCAACACGGTGAAGGGCAATGTCAACTGGCTGAACGCCCGCACCGGCGCGATCGCGAGCCACGTGCTCGGCGACGACCTGCCGAAGCTGTGGCCGCTGATCTATCCGGGCCAATCGGACACCGCGTCGTTCGACAACTGTCTCGAACTGCTCGTGATGGCCGGCTACCCGCTCGTCCACGCAATGATGATGATGATCCCGGAAGCCTGGGAGCAGCACACGCTGATGGACGACAACCGCCGCGCGTTCTACGAATACCACGCCGCGATGATGGAGCCGTGGGACGGCCCCGCCGCGATCGCCTTCACCGACGGCCGCCAGATCGGCGCGACGCTCGACCGCAACGGTCTACGTCCGGCGCGCTACATCGTCACGGACGACGACCTGGTCATCATGGCGTCGGAAGCGGGCACGCTGCCTATTCCCGAGTCGAAGATCGTCAAGAAGTGGCGTCTGCAGCCGGGCAAGATGTTCCTGATCGACATGGAGCACGGTCGCATCATCGACGACAAGGAACTCAAGGACAACCTCGCGAACGCCAAGCCGTACAAGAGCTGGATCGACGCGGTCCGGATCAAGCTCGACGAAATCGAGCCGAAGGCCGAAGACGTCGCGACGGAACGCCGCGAAGCTGCTGCTTTGCTGGATCGCCAGCAGGCGTTCGGCTACACCCAGGAAGACCTCAAGTTCCTGATGGCGCCGATGGCGCAAGCCGGCGAGGAAGCCGTCGGCTCGATGGGCAACGACTCGCCGCTGGCCGTCATGTCCAACAAGAACAAGACGCTCTACCATTACTTCAAGCAGCTGTTCGCGCAGGTGACGAACCCGCCGATCGACCCGATCCGCGAAAACATGGTGATGTCGCTGGTGTCGTTCGTCGGTCCGAAGCCGAACCTGCTGGACACGAACAACATCAACCCGCCGATGCGTCTCGAAGTGTCGCAGCCGGTGCTCGACTTCAAGGACATCGCGAAGATCCGCGCGATCGATCAGTACACGGGCGGCAAGTTCAGCTCGTATGAACTGAACATCTGCTATCCGGTGGCTTGGGGCAAGGAAGGCATCGAAGCGCGTCTTGCGTCGCTGTGCGCCGAAGCCGTCGATGCGGTCAAGTCCGGCTACAACATGTTGATCGTGTCGGACCGCAAGACGGACCGCGACAATGTCGCGATTCCGGCGCTGCTGGCCACCGCCGCAATCCATACGCACCTCGTGCAGCAAGGTCTGCGCACGAGTACGGGTCTGGTCGTCGAAACCGGCTCGGCGCGTGAAACGCACCACTTCGCGCTGCTCGCGGGCTACGGCGCCGAAGCCGTGCACCCGTACCTCGCGATGGAAACGCTCGGCCAGCTCGCGGCCGGCCTGAAGGGCGACCTGTCGGCGGAGAAGGCGGTCTACAACTTCACCAAGGCAGTCGGCAAGGGCCTGCAGAAGGTCATGTCGAAGATGGGCATTTCGACCTACATGTCCTACACCGGCGCGCAGATTTTCGAAGCGGTTGGCCTGGCTGAAGACCTCGTGCAGAAGTACTTCAAGGGCACGTCGTCGAAGGTCGGCGGCATTGGTCTGTTCGACGTCGCGGAAGAAGCGATCCGTCTGCACCGCGAAGCGTTCGGCGACAATCCGATCCTCGCGAACATGCTCGACGCGGGCGGCGAGTACGCATACCGCGTGCGCGGCGAAGAACACATGTGGACGCCAGATGCGATCGCCAAGCTGCAACACTCGGCGCGCAGCAACTCGTACCAGACGTACAAGGAATACGCGCATCTGATCAACGATCAGACCAAGCGTCACATGACGTTCCGCGGTCTGTTCGAATTCAAGTTCGACCCGACCAAGGCGATCCCGCTCGACGAAGTCGAATCGGCGAAGGAAATCGTCAAGCGCTTCGCGACCGGCGCGATGTCGATGGGCTCGATCAGCACCGAAGCGCACGCCACGCTGGCGGTCGCAATGAACCGCATCGGCGGCAAGTCGAACACCGGCGAAGGCGGCGAGGATCCGAACCGTTATCGCAACGAACTGCGCGGCATTCCAATCAAGAACGGCGACACGATGAAGTCCGTGATCGGCGACGAAGTGATCGTCGACATTCCGTTGAAGGACGGCGATTCGCTGCGCTCGCGGATCAAGCAGGTGGCGTCGGGCCGTTTCGGCGTGACGGCGGAATACCTCGCGTCGTCGGATCAGATCCAGATCAAGATGGCGCAGGGCGCGAAGCCGGGCGAAGGCGGTCAGCTGCCGGGCCACAAGGTGTCGGAGTACATCGGCAAGCTGCGTTACTCGGTGCCGGGCGTCGGCCTGATTTCGCCGCCGCCGCACCATGACATCTACTCGATCGAAGATCTGGCGCAGCTGATTCACGACCTCAAGAACGTCAACCCGGTTTCCAGCGTGTCGGTGAAGCTGGTGTCGGAATCGGGCGTCGGCACGGTTGCCGCGGGTGTCGCGAAGGCTAAGGCCGATCACGTCGTGATCGCCGGCCATGACGGCGGCACCGGCGCTTCGCCGCTGTCGTCGGTCAAGCACGCCGGCACGCCGTGGGAACTGGGTCTCGCCGAAACGCAGCAGACGCTGGTGCTGAACCAGTTGCGCGGCCGTATCCGCGTGCAGGCCGACGGTCAGATGAAGACCGGCCGCGATGTCGTGATCGGCGCGCTGCTCGGCGCGGACGAGTTCGGCTTCGCGACGGCGCCGCTCGTCGTCGAAGGCTGCATCATGATGCGCAAGTGCCATCTGAACACCTGCCCGGTCGGCGTCGCGACGCAAGATCCGGTGCTGCGTGCGAAGTTCCAGGGCCAGCCGGAGCACGTCGTGAACTTCTTCTTCTTCGTTGCTGAAGAAGCGCGCGAAATCATGGCGCAACTCGGTATTCGCAAGTTCGACGACCTGATCGGCCGCGCCGAACTGCTGGATACGAAGAAGGGCATCGAGCACTGGAAGGCGAAGGGTCTCGACTTCTCGCGCGTGTTCTATCTGCCGCAAGTGCCGGCTGAAGTGGCGCGCAAGCATGTCGAGGTGCAGGACCATGGCCTCGACAAGGCACTCGACCACACGCTGATCGAGAAGGCGAAGGCGGCGATCGAGAAGGGCGAGCACGTCTCGTTCATCCAGCCGGTGCGCAACGTGAACCGCACGGTCGGCGCGATGCTGTCCGGCGCGATCGCGAAGAAGTATGGCCACGACGGCCTGGCCGACGACTCGATTCACATCCAGTTGAAGGGCACCGCGGGTCAGAGCTTCGGCGCGTTCCTCGCGAAGGGCGTCACGCTGGATCTGGTTGGCGACGGCAACGACTACGTGGGCAAGGGCCTGTCGGGCGGCCGCATCATCATCCGTCCGACCAACGATTTCCGCGGCAAGTCGGAAGAGAACATCATCTGCGGCAACACGGTGATGTATGGCGCGATCGAAGGCGAAGCATTCTTCCGCGGCGTCGCGGGCGAGCGTTTCTGCGTGCGTAACTCGGGCGCGACGGCGGTTGTCGAAGGCACGGGCGACCACGGTTGCGAATACATGACGGGCGGCACGGTGGTCGTGCTCGGCGAAACGGGCCGTAACTTCGCGGCCGGCATGTCGGGCGGCGTCGCGTATCTGTTCGATCCAGACGGCACGTTCGCGAGCAAGTGCAACAAGTCGATGGTCGCGCTCGATCCGGTCTTGCAACAGGCCGAACAGGAACGCACGGTCGACAAGGGCCTGTGGCACCGCGCGACAACCGACGAAGCGCTGCTCAAGGGCCTCATCGAGCGTCACTTCCAGTTCACCGGTTCGCCGCGTGCCAAGGCGCTGCTCGAAAACTGGGATGCGTCGCGCCGTCAATTCGTGAAGGTGTTCCCGACCGAATACAGGCGCGCGCTGGGCGAGCTGGCCGCGAAGAAGGCGAACAAGGAAGTACTCGCCGCTTAACGGACCCGACGCGGGCCAGACTGCTGCGCGAACCGCAGACGTCACATTTAGCCGTACCCGCCGCCGCTCGACGATTCGACGCGCGGTGGGTGTAGATCACCCCACCTGATACAGATAGAGAAGAGAACCACATGGGCAAGGCAACCGGTTTTCTCGAGTTCGAACGCCGCCACGAGGCGTACGAAGCTCCGCTCACGCGTGTGAAGCACTACAAGGAATTCGTCGCGGCATTGACCGACGACGAAGCGAAGATTCAAGGCGCGCGTTGCATGGACTGTGGCATTCCGTTCTGCAACAGCGGCTGCCCGGTCAACAACATCATCCCGGACTTCAACGACCTGGTGTTCCATCAGGACTGGAAGAACGCGATCGAAGTGCTGCACTCCACAAACAACTTCCCGGAGTTCACGGGCCGCATCTGCCCGGCTCCGTGCGAAGCGGCATGCACGCTTGGCATCAACGACGACCCGGTCGGCATCAAGTCGATCGAGCACGCGATCATCGACAAAGCCTGGACCGAAGGCTGGGTGGCGCCGCAACCGCCGAAGCACAAGACTGGCAAGAAGGTCGCCGTGGTCGGTTCCGGCCCCGCTGGTCTGGCCGCCGCGCAGCAACTCGCGCGCGCGGGGCACGATGTCACGGTGTTCGAGAAGAACGACCGTATCGGCGGCCTGCTGCGTTACGGCATTCCCGACTTCAAGCTGGAAAAGTGGCTGATCGACCGCCGCATGCGCCAGATGGAAGCCGAAGGCGTGACGTTCCGTGCCAACGTGTTCATCGGTAAGGAAGGTTCGCTGCCGGAGCACATCGGCAACACGGCGAAGGAAACCATCACGCCGGCCGAGCTGAAGGAACAGTTCGACGCGGTCGTGATCGCCGGCGGTTCGGAAATGCCGCGCGATCTGCCGGTGCCGGGCCGCGAGCTGGAAGGCATCTACTACGCGATGGAATTTCTGCCGCAGCAGAACAAGGTCAATGCTGGCGACAAGGTCGCGAACCAGTTGCTCGCGAAGGGCAAGCACGTGGTCGTGATCGGTGGCGGCGATACGGGTTCGGACTGCGTGGGCACGTCGAATCGTCACGGCGCGAAGAGCGTAACGCAATTCGAGCTGCTGCCGCAACCGCCGGAAGAAGAGAACAAGCCGCTCGTGTGGCCGTACTGGCCGATCAAGCTGCGCACGTCGTCGTCGCATGACGAAGGTTGCGAGCGCGACTGGTCGGTTGCGACCAAGCGCCTCGAAGGCAAGAACGGCAAGGTCGAGAAGCTGATCGCCGCGCGCGTCGAATGGAAGGACGGCAAGATGCAGGAAGTGCCGAACTCGGAATTCGAAATGAAGGCCGATCTGGTGCTGCTCGCCATGGGCTTCACGCAGCCGGTCTCGCCGGTGCTCGAAGCATTCGGCGTCGACAAGGATGCGCGCGGCAATGTGCGCTCGTCGACCGAAGGCGACAAGGCGTATTACACGTCGGTGGACAAGGTGTTCACCGCGGGCGACATGCGTCGCGGCCAGTCGCTGGTGGTGTGGGCAATCCGTGAAGGCCGTCAGTGCGCACGTTCGGTCGATTCGTTCCTGATGGGTCATTCGGAACTGCCGCGCTAAAACGTCTCCGGCCGGTTGCCCCCGTTAGTTTGCGCTGTGGCTTGGCGTGACGCACGGAAACCGGCCACTGCTTGCAGGAAGAGGTGGAGACGACAATGTGCTGAACATCGGCACATAAGCGGTACATCAAAGCGGTGAAAAACAAAGCCGGGCCACCGAGAAGGTGGACCCGGCTTTTTAACGTCCGGCGGGTTGCGTGCGTGCCGCAAGCGCGCCGTTACCTCCGATACCGCGCCAAGGTCAGCCCGTCGAGATCAATCTCCGGCTCGCGCTGCGCGATCAGATCCGCGACCACTCGCCCCGAGCCCATCGACATCGCCCAACCCGTCGAGCCGTGCCCAAGGTTCAGCCACAGCTTGTCGACGCCCGACGGACCGAGCAGCGGCGCGCCGTCGGGTGTCATCGGACGGCGGCCGACCCAGAAATGCGCGGACGTGGGATTGGCCGCGTGTGGGAACCAGTCGCCAAGTACTTTCATCAACGTTTGCAGCGCCTGCTCGCGCAAAGTGGTCTGGCGATTACCCAGTTCCGCCGTGCCGGCGACCCGCAAGTTGTTGCCGAAGCGGGTGATCGCCGTCTTCAGCGACTCGTCCATCAGCGCGGCGCGCGGCGCTTTCTCTTCATCAGTGATGGGCAGCGTTGCCGAATAGCCCTTTACCGGATAGAGCGGCACTTTGACGCCGAGCGCTGCAAGCAGCGGCGCGCTATCGACGCCCAGCGCCACCACCACCGCATCGGCCGGCAGAGTCTCGTGACCGCGCTCACTTTCGATACGCACGCCGCGCACCGCACCACCTTGCACATCGAGCGACGCGACGCGGGTATCGAAGCGAAAACGCACGCCGTTGCGCTCGCAGATCGCCCGCAGTTCGCGAGTGAAGCGGGCGCAATCGCCGGCTTCGTCGTTCGGCAGATAGAGGCCGGAAAGTGGCGCCTGACGCGCCCAGCGCAAGCCCGGTTCGATATCGACACACTGCGCGGCGCTGACTTCCCGATGCACGATGCCCGCATCGCGCAGCACCGCGAGCGCCGGTTGCGCGAGTTCGACGTCGTACTCGCTGCGGAACAGTTGCAGATAACCCTGGCTGCGGCCGTAGTCGAACGGATGATGGCCGCGAAACTCGTGCAGGCATTCGCGGCTGTAGTAAGCGATGCGCTGCATCCGCTGCTTGTTGACGCGAAAGCGTTCGAGCTCGCATTCGCGCAGCCAGAGCACGATCCAGCGCCATTGAGCGGGATCGAACGTGAGGCGGAAGATCAGCGGCGAGGCCGGTTTGAACAGGTATTTGATAATTTTTGCCGGCATGCCCGGCGCGGCCCACGGCGTCACGTAGCCCGGCGCGATCACTCCGGCGTTGCCGAAACTGGTGGAGAGCGCGACGTCGGGTTCGCGCTCGATCACCGTGACATCGCAGCCGTGCTGGCACAGGTAAAAAGCGCTGGCGACGCCGATCACGCCGCCGCCGAGAACGATTGTTTTCATGTGTATGTACGGCGAATTCAGGCTGCGGAGCGGGTCGTGCCGAGCACCTTGCCCTTGGTCTCCGGCAGACACAGCGCGGCGACGATCACGAGCAGATAACCGGAGCCGGCCACGATGCCCATCGCCTTCACGAGCGTCATGGACTGCGACAGTGTGCCGACCAGAATCGGAAAGAACGAACCGACCCCGCGCCCCAGGTTGTAGCAGAAGCCTTGGCCTGATCCGCGTATCTCGTTCGGATAAAGCTCCGACAGATATGCGCCCACGCCGGCAAAAATCCCTTGCACGACGATCCCGAGCGGAAAGCCGAGCGCGAGCATCATCATGTCGGTGACCGGCAGCATCGTGTAGACGATGCCCAGCACGAAGGAGCCGATCGCGAACAGCACGAACGACGCGCGCCGGCCGATTCTGTCGCACAGAATCGCGCCGACGATATAGCCAGTGAACGACCCCACAATCAGCACGATCAGATAGCCGCTGGTGTTGAACACCGACAGATGGCGCACGGTCTTCAGATAGGTCGGCAGCCACGTGGTGATCGCGTAATAGCCGCCGAGCATGCCGCTGCACAGCACGCTGCCGAGCAGCGTGGTCTTCACGTGCGCGGCCGAGAAGATCTGCATGAAGTGCGAGGTGTCGAAGCCGCCTTCCCGCGCGCGGCGCGTTTCGAGGTAGATCTCAGGATCGCTCACGTTGCGGCGGATATAGATGATCCACGCCGCGGGCAGCAGGCCGACCCAGAAGCACGCACGCCATGCGTATTGTTCCGGCAACAACGCGAAGGCCGCCCAGTAGACGATGGCCGCCGCCGCCCAGCCGAACGACCAGCTGCTCTGCACGGTGCCAACGGCTTTGGCGCGATGCTGCGGCGAGCGGATGGTCTCGGCCATCATGATCGTCACGACCGACCATTCACCGCCGAAGCCGATGCCTTGCAGCGTCCGCGTAGCGAGCAGTTGCCAGAACGACTGCGTGAAGCCCGACAGGAAAGTGAAGATCGCGAAGGTGGCGATGGTCCATTGCAGCACACGGATGCGGCCGTGGCGGTCGGCGAGAATGCCTGCAAGCCAACCGCCTAGTGCCGACGAGATTAGCGAACTGGTGGCGATCAGGCCCGCTTCGCTTTTGGTCATCCCCCACGTCGCGATCAGCGTTGGAATGAGGAACGAGTAGATCATGAAGTCGAAGGCATCGACTGCGTAGCCGCCGAAGCCGGCGTAAAGCGTGCGGCGCTCGCGCGTGGACAGTTCGGCGAACCATTGGACAGAAGCCATGTTGTGTTGTGGTCTCCAGGTCTTTCTGCCTGCGGGGCTTGTTGGAAGGGTGTCCGTATTCTACGGGGATGCGGCGTCGTGCGGCCAGGTGTGGTCAAAAATGGCGAACGGCGGTAAGAGCCGATAAGAGGCGATAAGCGCCGATAAGAGACGAAAGCGTGTGGAAACCGGGCTGGAAAGATGCCTGCACGACCGGTCGGCCGCTCGTCCCGTCGCCTGCGGGCCAGCGCGGCGCGCGCGTTTCCTTACCAACTACTACTACGTAACGCAAAACATACTGGCCACGGTTAAACTGCGACCGCAGCGTCGATGCTGCGAACAACCTTCACACGTCCGCGCCAGCCACGCCTCATGTCCGCAACCGCGAAAACCAGCTCGCTATTCCGCCGCTTTGCGAGCCCGATCGTGAGGGCAAGCCACCACACGCTCGACGGGGTTTGCGCGTCGCGCCGGGGCTTCCTCAAGGGCTCCGCCAGCGTGGTGCTGGCGTCCGGTCTCGGTGGCGCGGTGCTTTCCGCATGCGGCGGCGGTGACCTCGACGCCGATCTGCCTGAAACGCCGCACCTCGTGTCGGTCAGCAACTTCCGCGATCTGGCGGGCGTCGGCCCAGGCTACCTGACTGTCGACGGCAAACGGGTGCGCCGTGGCGCCTTCTATCGCGCGAATGTGCTGACACTGAGCAGCGCCGACGAAGCGTCGATCGACAAACTCGGCATCGCATCGGTCTACGATTTGCGCACGCCGGGCGAAATCGCGCGAACCGACGACGTGCTGCCGGGCGGCGCGACCGCGCAGACGCTCAACGTGCTCGGCACCAGCGACTTCGTGACGCCCATGCTGGACACGGCCGACGCCGCCGTCGCGTTCATGGAATCGCAGGCGCGCGCGTACGTGACCGGCGCCGCGCAGCGCGCCGCGTACGGCACGCTGCTCACGCATCTGGCCGAGGGCGCCGGCGCACAGCTGTTTCATTCGAACGCGGGCAAGGATCGCGCGGGCTGGGTCGCGGCGTTGCTGCTCAGCATCGCCAACGTGCCGCTCGACGTGATCACGCAGGACTATCTGCTCAGCAACACTTATCTGGTGGCGTCGATCAACGCGCAAGCCGAGACGCTGCGTACGCAGGACGGCGAAGCCGCCGCGACGATCCAGATGCCTTTGCTGGAAGTTCAGGAGACTTATCTGCAAGCCGGCTTCGACCAGGTGCAGTCGAGCTACGGCACGATGGCGAACTATCTGACGCGCGGCCTCGGCATGTCTCAAACGACGATCGACACGTTGCGCAGCCGGCTCGTGAGCTGAAGCGCGCCGCAGCCCAAGCCCAAGCCCAAGCCCAAGCCCAAGCCCAAGCCCAAGCCCAAGCCCAAGCCCAAGCCCAAGGCAAAAAAAAGTCCGCCCCAAGTAACCGGGCGGACGGAGAAGGGTGGCATCGAGGTTGCCGGGCGTGACTATAAGTCCGCAGACATTGCGCTAGTCCATCCCGTAAGGGCAGGTAAGCGCCCCTCGTTGGCCGATCCGCTTTCCACTACGCCGGCGTCGCGTCGACTGGCAATTCGATCCGCACTTCCAGTCCACCTTGCGCGTGATTGCGCACCTGACAACGTCCGCCGCGATCGTGTGCGAGTCGCGCGACGATCGCGAGGCCGAGGCCGCAATGGCCTTCGCCGCCGCGCGCGGCGTCGAGCCGCACGAACGGCTTCATCGCGGCCGCAATGCGGTCGTCGGGAATGCCGTTGCCGTGATCGCGCACGCTGATGATCCAATGCCGGTCGGTGCGCGCGGTGCCGATGTCCACCGGCGGCGTGCCGTGTTCGAGCGCGTTGTCGACGAGGTTCGTCACGAGCCGGTCGAGCAGCGTGCGCGGCAGCGCGAACGTTGGCCCAGCGCGCAGATCGAGCGTGAACAGCGGCGTTTCGGCGCTGTCGCCCGAGGAAAACTGCTCCTGCAAAAACGCGTCGACTTCGACCGGCGACCCGGCATCGGCGGACTGTCCAGCAAATTCGAGGAACTGCTGGACGATGTTGGTCAGCGAATCGACATCGCGGATCAGACCCGCGCGCTCGTTCTCCGCCACCAGGACGCTCGCGCGCAACTTCAGGCGCGTGAGCGGCGCTTTCAGATCGTGCGCGACGCCGGCCAGCATCACCGCCTGGTCATCGCCGGCTTCGTTCAGGCGCCGCATCATGTCGTTGAACGAACCGATCAGATCGCGCAGTTCGCGCGGGCCCTGCACGGTCACCGGGTCCGGCCGCCCGCCCGAGCCGAACGCGCGCGCGGCGTCGGCGACGCGCGACAGCGGGCGCTGCATCTGCCACACCGCGAACAGCGACAGGATCAGCGCGGCGAGCAGCATCGATGCGCCTTCGACGACAAAACGCGGACGCGGCGGCACGTCGACCGGCACGACCACCCAATTCGACTTGCCGGGGAACAGCACCCAAAGCTGTGGCGGGTGCAGGTCGTCGACGGCGATCTGCGTGCCGGGCGGCAGGTTCTCGCGCAAATGCCGGCTCAGTTCGACCAGCGGCCGCGCCGTGGGCGTGCGCAGATGCACGCTCGCCGGCATGTTCCAGGTGGGGACGAGATGCACGCGCATCGCGGGCGCGAGCGCGGCGCCCTTCATCGGCTCGCCGTTGATGGCTTGCAGCACCAGCAGCAGGCCGCGTGCGAAGCCGTCGATCTCATGGCGCGGCGGCTGCATCACCACCAGCACGAACCAGCTGGCCTGAATCGCGAACAGCACCGCCGCCGACAGCAACGCCATTCTGCCGAACAGCGTGTTCAGCGGATTTTTCATGCTCCTGGCGTGGCCTCGCCGGAGAAGGGGGTGCCGTCGGCGTCGGGCACGAACACGTAGCCCTTGCCGCGCACCGTCTGCACGTAGCAGGGATTGGACGGATCGTCTTCGATCACGCGGCGCAGGCGCCAGATCGGCACGTCGAGACTGCGGTCACGGAAGGCGAGATTGTCGCGATGCACGAGGTCGTGAATCAGCACGCGCGACAACACCTTGTACGGGTTGTTGACGAATATCTTCAGGAGCGCGAATTCACTGTCGCGCAACGGCAGCTTCGCGTCGTCGCGCGACAACGAACGGGTCGCGAAGTCGAGCTCGAACGGGCCGAACCGATAACGCTTGCGGGCTTCCGGCGCACTGGTGGTGCACGGGCCGCGACGGCGCAACACGGTGTGGATGCGCGCGAGCAGTTCGCGCGGGTCGAACGGCTTGGTCAGATAGTCGTCCGCGCCGAGCGACAGGCCGACGATGCGATCGGCCACCGTGCCGCGCGCGGTCACGAAAATCACGGGGATGTCGTCGCCAGCGGCGCGCAGCGCGGTGAGCGCGCGCAGGCCATCGGTGTTCGGCATCATGATGTCGAGCACGACGACCGACGGCCGTTCACGCTCTAGCCGACGCTGGAGATGGGTGCCGTCGTGCAGCACGGACGCGTCGAAGCCGTTCGATTGCAGAAACTTGCATAGCAGATCGCGTACGACCGGATCGTCGTCGACGATAAGGACCTGTGGATTCATGGCGAAATTCTAGACTGGCACGCGTGACGCGCGGCCGAGTCTTTTCTTACCAATGCTTACGATGCGCCGAGCCGCTTCGGCCGACTCCCGGCTCAGGCCCGCCATTGAAGGCTCACGGCATATTTCAGCACGGCCACCTTGGGCCACGCGCTCCACCGCGCGGAATTCGTGCCGCATCGCCGGAGTGCTTTTCGGAAAAATATTTGGCGCGCAATGGAAAGCGGTGGCAACCGCTCGGAACGGGTCGTAAGCACCGCCGGAAAGCGCGCTTTGCTTCGTGCATTACTGGCCCGGGTGCGGCGGGATGATTCGTCGTGCAGTACGTTGCGCCGCATGCCGGAGACCGCCTCGATGCGTCGGGCCACGGCCGGCGGCGTGAAACCGAAACCCACCGCCACACGAGGCTCATCATGACCATTTCAGGCAACCTCAGCTCCACTCCATTCTCTTCGCTCGCGTCCACACCGGCAGCGGAAAGACCCGCGACCGCCAGCAAGCCGGGCGGCATCGCTCAGCCGCAGGAGGGCGCCACTGCAGAGCGGCCGTCGCTGCCGACCGGGCTCGTCGGCCATCACGTCAATACGACCGCCTGATCCGGCGAGGCCCGTGTGTCAACCTCGAGAAATCCTGACCGCTTCATCCGTGTCGCTGCGTGGTTGACGCTCGGCGCGGCGCTGCTGCCGCTCGGCGGCTGTGCCGTCGCCGCGCTGCCGTGCCGGCTGACCTCGGCGACGCTGAAAATCATCCCGGTCGTCGGCCATGCCGCGTCCATGCCATTCGATATGTGTGCCTCCGCCATCGACTGAATCATGACTCTCATACGGATTGTCTGCGTGTTGGCGCTGCTGGGCGGCGTCGTTCCGGTGGCCGCTCACGCGCAGCCCGTCGCGCGCGACGCGAAGGCGTCCAGCGCCGTGTCGAACAACGCGTCCGGCGACGCGCACCGGCGCTCGCCGGACGCGCCGTTCGCTTTCCGCGGTATCACACTCGGCATCACGCTCGACGAATTCCGCGCCGGCTCGACCGTGCGCGCGACGCCGCTCGGCAGCGTGCCGGTTTGCGAGACCGACGTGCAGGCGGGCGCGCTCGGCATGCGGCTGAAATCGCGCGACAGCCTGACAGTCGCCTGCCGCTGGGCGCATCGCGAGGACGACCGCTGGGCGATCTCGCAAGCGGTGGTCGACGGCGCGCCCGCGCTGGAGCACGTGCTGCGTTTCGCGCGCACCGACGCGCAGAGCGCGCTGCATCTGTACGAGATTTCGTTCGTGATCGACGAGATCACCGCCGAGGACTTGCGCGACGCGCTCGCGGACCGGTACGGACCGCCGCGCCTCGCGACGCGGAACGTGTCGTCGCCGGGCGCGTTGCCGATGTATGTGTGGGAAAACGCGGTCAGTTCGATCACGTTGTGTTTTCTGCCGGGCAGCCGCAACGGCACGCTCACCTATCTGCTGAAGGGCTCGGACGCGTGGGTGAAGTCGGTCGTGCGGCAATGGCAGGCGAGCGGCGCGGAGGCGGGGTGATGAGCAAACCTGATGATTGGCGCACGACGCCCGCAAAGCCCATTTCGAACCCGGCCGATCAGGTCTATCCCGCCAAGGAGCACGCATGAGCGCGCTACGTCCGACTGTCGCGCTAGTCGCCACGGTTTGCCTCGCGGCTTGCGCGAGCTATCAGCAGAATTCGATCGTCGATACGCCGATGGCGCCGCCGCTCGCCTCGGCGCCGCTGAACGTCAACACGCAAGGCGCGATCTATCAGGCGGGCACGCCGCTGCTGCTTTACGAAACGCCGCGCGCCCAGCATATCGGCGATGTGCTGACGATTCGCCTCGCGGAGTCGTATAGCGGCAACAACAGCTCGACCGCCGCGGCGAGCCGCGCGAGCAGCATCACCGCCGACGCCGCCGATCACTCGAGCAACGCCGCCGCGCGCCTCGCGAGGCTGTTCAACATCGGCTCGGCGAGCACGGAATACAAAGGGCAGGGCAGTCTCACCGACGTCAGCGGCATGAGCGGCACGCTGGCCGTAACCGTGATCGGCACGATGTCGACTGGCAACCTGGTGGTGTCGGGCGAGAAGGTGATCGCGATGAGCGGCAACCGCGACCGCTTGCGGTTGTCGGGTATCGTCAATCCTAAGGATATCGAAGCGGGCAACTTCGTGGCGTCGAGCAAGGTCGCGAACGCGCGCATCGAGCAGGCCGGCGTGGGCATGGTGTCCGACTCCACCACCATGGGCTGGCTGCAGAGAATGTTCCTCAGCGTGCTGACGTTCTGAGGCCGGGCGGCGCGCGATGCAACGTACCGCCTGCATCGCTCGTCGCTCGTCGCACACGCCGCGTTAGCTCAGCGACGCGCTGCGCTCGGCCGCGCCGATCTCGCCGTCAGGCACGAACACATAGCCGCGTCCCCATACCGTTTGCACATAGCGCGGCTCGGACGGGTCTACTTCAATCAGCCGGCGCAGGCGCCAGATCGACACGTCCAGACTGCGATTGCGATGCGCCTCGCTATTGCCGTGCAATTTCTCCAGCAACTGCGCGCGCGTGAGCACGGTCATCGCGTGGGTGACGAACACCTTGAGCATGGCGAATTCGCTCGAACGCAGCGGGATGCGCTCGCCGTCGCGGCGCAATTCGCGCGCCGGGAAATTCACTTCGAAACGCCCGAAGTGGTACGGCGCGCGCTGCTCCGGCGCGCCCGGCGCAATCGCGCCGCGCCGGCGCAGAACCGTGCGAATCCGCGCGACCAGCTCGCTCGGTTCGAACGGCTTGCCGAGATAATCGTCGGCGCCGAGTTCGAGGCCAATCACACGGTCGATCGGATCGGCGCGCGCGGTCAGCAGGATCACGGGAATATCGTCGCCGGCGACGCGCAACGCGCGCAGCGCGCTGATGCCGTCGAGCTCCGGCATCATGATGTCGAGCACGATCAGCGCGGGACGCTCTTCCTGCAATTTGCGCTGCAGCGCCATGCCGTGTTCGAGCGTGGCGACTTTGAAGCCACGCCCCTGCAGATATTCGCTGACGAGCTCACGGACGACGGGGTCGTCGTCGACGACAAGAATGGTTTGGTTCATTCAGGTCATCTTAGTGATCCGCGCGGGCGCCGAAAAGCGCGGGAGGCTTTCGAATTCTTTCCCGTGTAAGACGGCGCAAGCAACGGCGCAAGTAGCGCGCGCTCAATTCGCCTGCGACGTTTGAATCGTCTGCATCGGCTGCCGCCCGAAGTCGGTCTGATCGACCACCATCCGGTCGATCAGACCGCTGAGCTTGGTCGACGCGGAAGAGAAGCGGTCGGTGTTGAGGCCGCCGGTCTGATAGCGGGCCGTGACGAGAATCCGGCCGTTTTGGATCAGCGTCAGATCGATGATCGACAGGTACTGGATCGATTCGTCGCTGAACGAACGGCGGCCGTAGTCGATCGCGGCGTTGTACACGAGCCGCGCCTCGCAGCCGGCGGGCGAGGTGCCCGGATTGTAGACGTCCGAACGAATGCCGCGCCGGTCGAGCGCGAGTTGCAGCGCGGGCACGAAATCGCCGACCGACACCATCTGGTTCACTTCGATGCAGACGTGGTGCAGGTCAACTGGCCGGCCGTTGACGAAGGTCGGCGACGAATAGTTCGCCGCGATCGCGTAGCCGGCCTGAATCACCGAACCGGTGGCGTCGGCCGCCTGAATCAGCGTCCACGCACAGCCGCTCAGGCCGAACGCCAGTGATGCGGCGACGGCCAGCCACGCGCAGGGCCGCCGCAATCTGACCCACGCGGCCCGAGGGGCTCGCGTGAAAGCGTAACCGTGCATGCTCGGCGTGAAGGTCATGAGACGGTGCCTGGTGGCGGTCAGGGGATGCGGCGGCTCGTAACGGGCAGCGGCGGTGAATCCCACGCTCAGCGCGTGATGCGCAGGCGCAATTCGTTTTGCCCTTGCACGCTTGCCGTGACGCTGATGCGCCGGTCGGCGGTGGTCACGATGAAATGCTGACGCGTCGGCGTGTTGACGTCGTGCACGATGTTCGGGAAGCACGCCGCGATGTCGGCGCCGAACTCTTCGAGCGGATCGTTGACCACGCCGTCGGCTTGCCAGTGCGCGCGCCAGTGGCAATCGTATGCGTGCGTGTTGGCGCGGCAGTCGTCGGCGTTCGAGAGGCCCGGCAATTGCGCGGCGGGTTGCGTGCGCAACTGCTTGAAATCGGCGGCGCCGACGATGTGCGTGAGCGCGGGGCAAACGTCCGCAGGTTCGGCCGGCGAGGTGGCTTGCGCTGCGTGCGCGGCGCTCGCGAGCAGCAAGACTGCGCCGAGAGTGAGCGCAGCGCGCTGGGTCAAAGGATGGGAGCGGCGATCGAATGACATGGGCGGAGAGTCCAGTAGCGGTGAATGACATTGGGGCCAACACGTGGTACGGCCCGCACGACTATCGTCGCTGCCGGCAGGCATTTTCAAAGGGCGGAACAGCTTGGCCGCTTCGCAAATGCTTGCGAATTCTTCTCGCGTGTTTCAGGAGCTTGCGTTGTGTTGTCGTGTGGCGGGTGATGAGTGCGCGGGTGTGTCGCGCGTCGGGGCGCCTTGCGACGATTGTCGTTTCGGCGTTTCGCGCATTGTATCGGCGCGCGTGAGGCTCGCCGCGACGTCGCGCGGGATGGCTCGCTGCGAGCCCGGGCTCCGCTCAGCCGAGCGTCAGCCCGCCGTCGACGTGAATCACCTGGCCGGTGATGTGGCGCGCTTCGTCGGAAAGCAGGAATGCGATCAGCGCGGCAACATCCGCAGGCTCGGCGACGTGGCCGAGCGGCGTCGCTTCGGCGGCGCGTGTCCACACCAACGCGTTGTCGGCACTCGGGCCGCGATCTTTACGGGTGTAGCCAGGCGCCACGCAATTGACGGTCACGCCGTGCGGCGCGAGTTCGGCGGCGGCGGCTTTCGCCAGCGATTCGAGCGCGGCTTTCGCCGCCGCCGTTGCGGCAAACGGCGCGTCCGCGCGATAGCGGTGCGCGACGAACGAACTCAGTGCGATCACGCGGCCGCGTTTCGACGTTTCCAATGCAGGTGTGGCGCGTTTGACGAGCGCGGCGAACGCGGCCGGCATCGCGGCGAACGCTGCGCCGAGCGTGTCGGGGTCGAGCGCGGCGAACGTCTGACGCTGCGCATGCCCGGCGTTGGCGACCAGTTGATCGAGCGCGCCGAAGCTCGCGAGGGTCTGGTGAACAACATGTTCGGCGGCGCCGCGTTCGGCGAGATCGCCGAATACCGTCGCGCAGCTTGCGCCTTTTGCATCGCACTCGGCGGCGACCTGGGAGAGACGTTGGCGAGCGGCGTCGTCGGCGCCACGTGCGTGCAGCATCAGTGCTGTGTCCGGCGCGGCGACGCGCCGGGCGAGCGCCGCGCCGATCCCGGAGCCCGCGCCGGTGATCAGCACGACGCGCTCGGAGCCGGCGCCGCTTGCGTTACTTGAATCGCCCACGCTCATCCTCAGGGCGCTCAGGCCGCGACCGCTTCGCCCGAGCGTTCGACCTCGAGCGTTTCGTCGTGGAACGCAGCCAGCGATTCACGATGCGCGACGCTGACAATCGCCGCCTTCGGCAGCCGCTCCGTGAACATGCGATAAAGACGCGCTTCGTTTTCCGCATCGAGCGCGCTGGTGGCCTCATCGAGGAACAGATAGTCGGGCTTGTGCAGCAGCACGCGCGCGGCAGCGAGGCGCTGCTGTTCGCCCGGCGACAGAATGCGTGTCCAGTGTCCCGATTCCTGCAGACGGTCGGCGTACTCCGACAGGTGGCAGGTAATGAGCGCTTCGCGGCACTCGTCGTCGGTGTACGCGTTGGCCGCGGACGGATAGGCGAGCGCCGCCTTGAGCGTGCCGATCGGCATGTAGCTGACCTGCGGGATGAACATCATGCGCGCGTTGACCGGCGCGTCGATCGAGCCGTCGCCGAACGGCCACAGCCCGGCGAGCGCGCGCATCAACGTGCTCTTGCCCGAGCCGGACGGACCGCGCACCAGCCAGCGCGAGCCCGGCTGAATCGCGATATCGCGGATCCGGGACAGCGGGTTGCCGTTCGGCAACGCGAGTTTGAGGCTGTCGGTGGACAACTGATCGGAGTCGACAAAATGCAGATTGATGCCGCCATGCTCGGTGGCCGGCGAGACCGATTCCTTCAGGCGCGGCGCATGGACGACGCGCCGGAATTCGCGCAACCGGTTCACGGTGGCACGCCATTCGACGAGGCTCGCGTAACTATTGATGAACCACGAGAACGAATCGCTGACGGTGCCGAACGCACTCGAGATCTGCATCAGCACACCGAACGTGAACGCGCCGGCAAAGTATCGCGGCGCGGCGACCACCAGCGGAAAGATGATCGCGATCTGGCCGTAGAAGCTCAGCACGAAGGTGAGCCGCTTGGTGTACTTCATGACCTGCCACCAGTTGTCGCGGATGCGGCCGAACAGCGAGTGGGCGTTCGTCTTCTCGGTGTCCATGCCGTTGTAGAACGCGATCTGCTCGGCGTTCTCACGCAGACGGATCAGACCGAAACGGAAATCCGCCTCGACTTTCTGCGCCTGATAGTTGATCGAAACGAGCGGATGGCCGACCTTCTGGATCACGAGCGATCCGACCACGGCGTACAGCGCCGCGGCCCACACCATGTAGCCGGGAATCTGCAGCGGCATGCCGCCGAGCGAGATGGACAGCGCGCCGGCCAGCGACCACAGGATGGTGATGAACGACACCAGCGTGACGACCGTCGACAGCAGGTCCAGCGTCAGCGACAGTGTGGTGGTAGCGAACGATTGCAGGTCGTCGCTGATCCGCTGGTCGGGGTTATCGGCGAGGCGGTCGCGTTCGATGCGGTAGAAGGCGCTGTCGTGCAGCCACTCGTTCAGATAGCGCGTGGTCAGCCACTGGCGCCAGCGGAAGCCGAGCATCTGGCGTAAATACCGCCCATACACCGCGAGGATGATGAAGCCGAACGCAAGCCCCGAGAACACCATCAGCAGGTGCGGGAAATCGCGCACGTTCTTGGTTTGCAGCGCGTTGTAGAAGTCGGCGCTCCAGCGGTTCAGCCGCACGTTGATCCACACGACGAGCAGGTTCATCACGATGATCGCGATGAGCAGACCCCACGCCGTCTTGCGTTCTTCGGAGACCCAATAAGGTTTGATGAGGCTCCAGGCGGAGACTTTTTCGTCGGCCGGCAGCGCGGGGCTGGCAGAGGTGTTTGGTGTCATGAGCGTCCTGATGAAGTGCTGGCCCGAAGTGCTGATCCGAAGCGTTGGCCCATCTCGGGCCGCCCATGCGGGCCGGCCCATGTCGGGCTGTCCCGCCGAGAACTGGCCCATCCTCGGGCCGCCCTGCGACGGGGGTGCGGTACTTGCCGGACGTCGTATTCGGCGAATGTGCGTCCGGGCGAGCGCCCGATTCTGGCGTGAGGCCCTTAAGCGAAAATTAATTTTCGCCGCCGGCCCCCGCGTCGATGCCGCTCCTCGCGAGTGCGGCCTTGCGAGCCGTCCACGTCACGCTTGTTGCGGCATCCGGTGTTGGCATTGTGCCAGAGCGCCGAGTCGACTCGCATCGGTGCGCAGAAACAAGGTGCCGGATCAAACTCCGGCCCGGCGGGGAAGTGCCTGGTTTGCGGGCGCCGCGCCTTTTATGGTCTAATGACCTGCGACGAAACAGGGGTGCTTCGCCCACAGGCGGCATGATTTTCACGCCGCGGCGGCGAGGCTGAGAGAGACCCTTTGCACCCGATCCGGGTAATACCGGCGCGGGAAGTTTCCGGAAGCAGTCAGTCTTCCATTCCCCGCCGGGCGGCGTCCGTACATCGGTACGTGCGTATTGTCCGGCCGGCTTTACCCGCCGGTTTCGTCCTGGGTACGTGCCTTTTTTTGGCCGTACGGAAAGGACTCGATGACCGCCTATTCTTCAGATATGTGTTTTGCTCTTCGCCACGGCGCCGTCGGCGCGTCGTGCTTTAGCCTTGCTTGCCGCCCCGAATCGGAATGGGAGCGCGCGCGATGAACCGTCCCGCACAACCTGATTTCGCCGTCCTCGGTGGCGGACTCTGCGGCCGGCTGGTCGCGTGGCGGCTGGCGGGGCAAGGGCATCGCGTGGCGCTTTACGAGCGCGGCGACGCCGCCGGTTCGCAGGCCGCCGCGTGGGTGGCCGCGGCGATGCTGGCGCCGCTGGCCGAAGCCGCCAGCGCCGAGTTGCTGATTACACGGCTCGGCGCGAGTTCGCTCGATAGCTGGCCGCAAGTGCTGGCCGAGCTGCCCGAGCCGGTGTTCTTCCAACGCAATGGCACGCTGGTCGTCTGGCATCACGCCGACCGCACCGAAGCGCCGCTGTTCGAGCGCCGGGTGCGCTCGAACGCGCCGGCCGAATTGCTCGACGGCGGTTTCGTGACGCTGGCGGGCGCGCAGATCGGCGCAGCTGAGCCTGCGTTGGCAGGCCGCTTCAATCATGGCTGGCTGCTGCCGCGTGAGGGCCAGCTGGACAACCGCCAGGTGCTGGCCGCGCTCGCCGCGGGCCTTGCGCAGCGCGGCGTCGAAACCCACTGGAACACGCCTGTCGACGATCACGCGCTGCCGTCCGCGCGCGTCACGATCGACTGCCGGGGCCTCGGCGCGAAACCCGTGCTGCCCACGCTGCGCGGCATTCGCGGCGAAGTCGCGCGCGTGCATGCGCCCGGTATCAACCTGACGCGCCCGGTGCGGCTGCTGCATCCGCGCTATCCGCTCTATATCGCGCCGAAGCAGAACGACCTCTACGTGATCGGCGCAACCGAAGTCGAAGGCGAGGACATGTCACCGGTCAGCGTGCGCTCGGCGCTCGAACTGCTGAGCGCGGCGTTTTCCGTGCATCCCGGCTTCGGCGAGGCGCGCATCCTCGAACTGAATTCGCAGTGCCGCCCAACCTTGCCGGACCACCGTCCGGCGCTCATGTGGGACGGCGCGCAGACGCTGCGCGTGAACGGCTTGTATCGACACGGCTACATGATCGTGCCCGAGGTCGCCGACGAAGCCGTGCGCTTCGCGTCGGCGCTGCTCGACGGCCGCATCGCCGATGCCGACGCGTTCGCCGACTGGCGCCACGACGCGCGCTGGAGCGAGCTTTTCCAACTGGATTGCACGCGGGAGCCGGCATGAGCGTTGCGCGCCATGCCACTTTCGCCGTCGATTGAACCGTATTCGAACGCCATGGACATTCATATCAATCAGAAGCCGTTGTCGCTGCCCGAAGGCGCGACCGTCGCCGATGCGCTCGCCGCGTACGGCGCGCGGCCGCCGTTCGCGGTCGCGCTGAACGGCGATTTCGTCGCGCGCACCCAGCATGCCGCGCGCGCGCTGCAGCCGGGCGACCGGCTCGATGTCGTGCAACCCGTGGCCGGCGGCTAAGCGCCGCCCCGCCACGCATTGCCGGAGACCAGATGATGCAAATGACTTCCCCCCAGACCGCCGACGCGCTCACGCTGTACGGCCAGACCTTCGCGAGCCGCGTGCTGCTCGGCACCTCGCGCTATCCATCCCTGCAGTCGCTGTCGGACTCGATCGACGCGGCGCGGCCCGGCATGGTGACGGTGGCACTGCGCCGGCAGATGAACGAAGGCGGCGCCGAAGCCGGCTTCTTCGATCTGCTCAAGCGCCATGGCGTGCCGCTGCTGCCGAACACGGCGGGTTGCCTGACCGTCGGCGAGGCGGTGAACACCGCGCACATGGCACGCGAGATCTTCGAAACCGACTGGATCAAGCTGGAACTGATCGGCGACGACTACACGCTGCAGCCCGATCCGGTCGGGCTGATCGAAGCGGCCGCGCGGCTCGTCCAGGACGGCTTCAAGGTGCTGCCGTATTGCACCGAGGATCTGGTGATCGGCCGCCGTCTGCTGGACGCGGGCTGTGAAGCGCTGATGCCGTGGGGCGCGCCGATCGGCACGGGCAAGGGCGTGATCAATCCGTACGGGCTGCGCGTGCTGCGCGAGCGGCTGCCGGACGTGCCCTTGATCGTCGACGCCGGGCTCGGCGTGCCGTCGCATGCGGCGCAGGTCATGGAGTGGGGCTTCGACGGCGTGTTGCTGAACACCGCGGTGTCGCAGGCGACGCACCCCGACGCGATGGCGCGCGCCTTCGCGCTGGGCGTCGAGGCGGGGCGCGAGGCCTATCTGGCGGGGCCGATGGCCGAGCGCGAAAGCGCGCACGCGAGCACGCCGGTGGTCGGCATGCCGTTCTGGCATCAAGACGGGAGCGCCGCATG
Source organism: Paraburkholderia sp. RL18-085-BIA-A (assembly GCF_046027075.1). Taxonomy (NCBI): domain Bacteria; kingdom Pseudomonadati; phylum Pseudomonadota; class Betaproteobacteria; order Burkholderiales; family Burkholderiaceae; genus Paraburkholderia; species Paraburkholderia sp. RL18-085-BIA-A. Next base: position 37,817 of record NZ_JARESU010000019.1, read on the forward strand.
ACGCAAACACTGGCATTGAAGGATCGCGACCTGTTCTGGCCGCCCGCCGACGAACTCACCGAAGCCACCGAGCGGATCCGCGCGCGCCTCGGCGACTGGCCCCCGACGCATGCGCCGTGGCGCCTCTGCCTGACCGCGCCGGACGAGCCCAACGGCGGCGACCTGATCGTGATCGCGGAGGCGCAGCAGCATGGCGAGCAGGTCGCCCGCTGGCTGGTGCGGGGCGCTGGCGTGATCGAGGCGGCGGAGAACAAGGCCACGTTGCATCTGGGCGGCGAGAAGTACCGACTCGAAGGCCATCTGGCGGAAGACTGGATCGCCGCGCTGGCCGCTTTCCTCGACTGCGGGTTCGATCCGCATGACGCGCTGGTGCTGGCGCTCGCGTGGCGCGACGGCGACGAAACCCGCGCCGACGACGCCTTTCCGGCCGATCTCGCCCGTTTTCCGCATCTCGCCGGTTTGCCGGCCGCGCCGGCGCAGGCGTTCGCGCGCTGCCCGGAGCGGCTTGGCCTGTATCCGGTGCTGCCGACCGCGGAATGGGTCGAACGGGTAGTGGGCTTCGGCGTGAAGACGGTGCAACTGCGCCGCAAATCGGCTGAACCCGCCGACGAACTGAAGCGCGAAATCGCCCGCTGCGTGGCCGCCGGCCGCGCGCACGAGGCCCAGGTGTTCATCAACGACCACTGGCAGGCCGCCCTCGAAGCGGGCGCGTACGGCGTGCACCTCGGCCAGGAAGACGTGCATACCGCCGACCTGTCCGCGCTGGCCGCAGCCGGCGTCCGGCTCGGCCTGTCAACGCACGGTTTCTACGAGATTCTGAAGGCGCTGCATTTCCGGCCGAGCTACATTGCATTGGGCGCAGTGTTCCCGACCACGACCAAGATCATGCCGACCGCGCCGCAGGGCCTCAAGCGTCTGGCCCGCTACGTGCGATTGCTCGACGGCGTCGTGCCGCTGGTGGCGATCGGCGGGATCGACCTGCAGGTGCTGCCTGACGTGCTGGCGACCGGCGTCGGCTGCGCGGCGGTGGTGCGTGCCGTCACGGAAGCGGCTGATCCGGCGGCCGCCGTTTCTGCGCTGCAACAAGGGTTTACGCCATAATGGTCAGGCATCGTTAAGGGACTGGGCGCTTCACGGCAACTTTTGCATGATGGCCCTATAATTCGGCCTTCCGTGTAAAAGGACTGTCAGTTTCGTGTCTTCCTCCCCCGAGACCTTACTCGAGCTGCGCGACGTCGACTTCGGTTACGGCGACCGGCTCGTCCTGTCGAACCTGAATCTGCGCTTCAAGCGCGGCCAGGTCGTCGCGGTCATGGGCGGCTCGGGTTGCGGCAAGACCACGGTGCTGCGTCTGATCGGCGGCCTGGTGCGCGCGCAGCGCGGCCAGATCCTTTTCGAGGGCCAGGATGTCGGCCAGCAGACGCGTGACGGACTTTACGCGCTGCGCCGTAAGATGGGCATGCTGTTCCAGTTCGGCGCGCTGTTCACCGACATGTCGGTGTTCGAAAACGTCGCCTTCACGCTGCGCGAGCACACCGACCTTCCCGAAGAATTGCTGCGCAATCTCGTGTTGATGAAGCTCAACGCGGTCGGTTTGCGCGGTGCGCGCGACCTGATGCCGTCGGAGATCTCGGGCGGCATGGCGCGGCGTGTGGCGTTGGCGCGCGCGATCGCCCTCGACCCCGGGCTGATGATGTACGACGAGCCGTTCGCCGGTCTCGATCCCATTTCGCTCGGCATTACCGCGAACCTGATTCGCACGTTGAATCAGGCACTCGGCGCCACCTCGATTCTCGTCACGCACGACGTGCCGGAATCGTTCGCTATCGCAGACTACGTCTACTTTCTCGCCAACGGCGGACTGCACGCCGAGGGCACGCCGGCCGAGCTGCGCGCATCGACCGATCCGACCGTGCGGCAGTTTATCGACGGCGCGCCGGACGGCCCGTTCAAATTCCACTATCCGAGCAACGCGCCGCTGGCGGCGGACTTCGGCATCGGCGGAGGCCAAGCATGATCAGTGCGATCGGTCGCTCGGTGATCGGCGGGCTGGGTACGGCCGGCTACGCCACGCGCTTTTTCTTCCGGCTGCTGCTCGAGTTTTTCCCATTGCTGCGCCGTCCGCGCCTTGTCACGAAGCAGATCCACTTCGTGGGTAATTATTCGCTGGTGATCATCGCCGTGTCGGGGCTGTTCGTCGGCTTCGTGCTCGGTTTGCAGGGCTATTACACGCTGAACCGCTACGGCTCCGAACAGGCGCTGGGGCTCCTGGTCGCGTTGTCGCTCGTGCGCGAACTCGGGCCGGTGGTCACGGCGCTGCTGTTCGCTGGCCGGGCCGGCACGTCGTTGACGGCCGAGATCGGCCTGATGAAGGCGGGCGAGCAATTGACCGCCATGGAAATGATGGCCGTCGACCCGGTCAAGGTCGTGGTCGCGCCGCGCCTGTGGGCCGGCATTATCGCGATGCCGGTGCTCGCTGCGATCTTCAGCGCGGTCGGCGTGCTGGGCGGCTACGTGGTGGGCGTGCTGCTGATCGGCGTCGACGCCGGCGCGTTCTGGTCGCAGATGCAAGGCGGGGTGGATGTGTGGCGCGATGTCGGCGCCGGGGTCGTCAAGAGTGTGGTGTTCGGCCTCGCGGTGACCTTCGTCGCGCTGTTTCAAGGCTACGAAGCCAAGCCGACACCGGAAGGCGTGTCGCGCGCGACGACAAAGACCGTCGTGTACGCGTCGCTGGCGGTGCTTGGGCTCGATTTTCTGCTGACCGCATTGATGTTCAGCTAAGACTGCGCCGCACCTTTGCCGCCGGCGGCGTGACACTGGACGCGCGGCGGCGAATGTCGACGGCGTGGCGGATTCACTTTGGGATGACGATGAAAAAGACTGTTCTCGACTTCTGGGTCGGCCTGTTCGTGGTGTTGGGTTTCGTGGCGCTGCTGTTTCTCGCGCTGAAGGCCGGCAACATGAGCTCGTTGTCTTTCCAGGCAACTTACCCGGTCAAGCTCAAGTTCGACAATATCGGCGGGCTCAAGGCGCGCGCGCCGGTGAAGAGCGCGGGCGTGACGGTCGGCCGGGTCGCGTCGATCGGCTTCGACAGCAACGCGTATCAAGCGGTCGTCACGATCGATCTGGACAAGCAGTACCAGTTTCCGAAGGACACCTCGGCGAAGATCCTGACCTCGGGTCTGCTCGGCGAACAGTACATTGGACTCGAACCCGGTGGCGACACCGAAATGCTGAAGGCCGGCGACACGATTGCGATGACGCAATCGGCGATCGTGCTGGAAAACCTCATCGGTCAGTTCCTCTATAGCAAGGCCGCGGATTCCGGGGCGTCGAAGCCCGCTGCGGCAGCGCCCGCGCCGGCGGCTCCGGCACCGGGTTTGCCCGCCTCGGGCGCCACGGGCCAATAAGGAGAACAAGGATGCACACCTCACGCATCGGGGGCGCACGCGCCTTCCAGCTAGGCAAGGTGACGGTGGCGGCCGCGCTGCTGGCCGGCTGCACGACCGTGCAGACGCCAACCAAAGGCGACCCGTTCGAAGGCTTCAACCGCACGATCTTCACGGTCAACGACAAGATCGACCAATATGCGCTGAAGCCGGTCGCCAAAGGCTACGTGTGGGCCACCCCGCAGCCGGTGCGCGACAGCGTGACGAACTTCTTCTCGAACATCGGCGACGTCTACATCGCGGCGAACAACTTGCTGCAATTGAAGATCACCGACGGCGTGCAAGACATCATGCGGATCGTGATCAACACGGTGTTCGGCGTCGGCGGGCTGTTCGACGTCGCGACGCTCGCGAAGCTGCCCAAGCACGAGAACGACCTCGGCCTGACGCTCGGCCACTACGGCGTGCCGTCGGGGCCGTATCTGGTGCTGCCGCTGTTCGGGCCGAGCACCGTGCGCGACGCAGTCGGCTCGGTCGGCAACTACTATGTGAACCCGCTGAGCTACATCGATCCACCGGGCCTGAGCTGGGCACTGTATGGCCTGAACATCGTCAACGTGCGCGCCAATCTGCTGGGCGCGAGCGACGTGCTGGAAGGCGCCGCGCTCGACAAATACTCGTTCGTGCGTAACGCGTATCTGCAACGCCGCCAGTATCTGCTGTCGGACGGCCGGCGTTCGGCGGCGCTGCCGAATTATGGCGAGGAAGCGCCGCTGCCGAAGTACGACGACGTCGACTCCGGCGCGGCTGCCGCGCCGGCCGGCGCCGTCACCGGTGGTGCAGGCGCCGCGGGCTCGCAGAGTGCTGGCGCGAAGCCGGCCGCCGCCTCCGGCACCGCTGTGGCGACGCCGCCGCAGGGTGAGTCGGCCACCGCGCCGGAAGCCGCGTCGGGCACTACCGAAACGCCGCCTCTTGACCTGAATGGCGGTCCCGAAACGACGCAGATTCCGGCCGGCCAACTGGTGCCGCCCACGCGCTTCAATTTTCCGTCCTTCAAATTACATTGAGCGTGAAGCCGTAACAGATCGATACGACTCTCGCAGTTTGCGCATGGATTGCCGTCGAACTCGCGTGTTAAGGTCCGCTCAAACGCTTGCACTATTTTTGAGGCTAGGTTCGATATGAAAAAATTCTTCCTGATTCCGCTGTTTGCCGCGTTGTTCTCGTTCGCCAGCGCCGGTGCATCGGCGCAAACCGTCGACACCAATTCGCCGGACGGCATGGTCAAGACCGTCACCCAGCAGGTGATCGACTCGATCCGCGCCGACAAGTCGATTCAGCAAGGCGACATCTCGCACATCACGCGTCTGGTCAACGAGAAGATCCTGCCCTACACGGATTTCCGCCGCACCACGCAACTGGCGATGGGCCGCAACTGGCGCACGGCCACGCCCGAGCAGCAGAACCAGGTGGTCGAGCAGTTCAAGATGCTGCTGATCCGCACGTACTCGGGCGCGCTGGCGCAGGTGCGCGATCAGGAGATCCAGTACAAGCCGTTTCGCATGAACCCCGACGACACCGATACGGTCGTGCGCTCGGTCGTAATGAACAACGGCTCGCCGATCGAGCTCGACTACCGTTTGTACAAGACGCCGCAAGGCTGGCGTGTGTATGACATCAACGTGCTCGGCGCATGGCTGATCCAGGCGTATCAGCAGCAGTTCAGCGAGCAGATCCAGCAGAAGGGCGTGGACGGACTGATCCAGTTCCTCACGCAGCGCAACCAGCAACTCGCCGCGGGCAAGCAGTCGTGAGCGAAGTGCTGGCTCCCGTCGCCAACCGCTTCGAAAGCGGTGCGACACTGACCCACGCGAGCGCGAAAGCCGCGCTCGCGGCGGGTTTGCAACGCATCGAGGCGGGCGCGAGCAGCGTGGACTGCGCGTCGCTCGTGCAATTCGACTCGTCCGCGCTGGCTGTGTTGCTCGCGTGGAAGCGTGCCGCCCAGACTCGCGGCGTCGAGTTCGTGATTGTCAATCTGCCGGCTGGTCTCGCCAGCCTCGCGCAAGCCTACGGCGTCGACACCCTCTTGTGTCGACCGGAGTTAGCGCTTTAGCGCTTACTCCGGTCCCATGCAACGGCGGTCGACCGGAGTTAGCGCTTTAGCGCTTACTCCGGTCCCATGCAACAGCGGTCGACCGGAGTTAGCGCTTCAGGTCTTACTCCGGTCCCACGCAACATGGCTGCGTCGGCGCGACATTGACGCTGCGTTGACCTGCTAAGCGCGTCACGTCCAATCCCCGGTCAGGCAGGGGCCACTGGTTTTTGCCCTATAATCAAACGTTTTTTGGGGCGGATAACCGGCCCCAATTCCGTTTCTTTCCAGCAATTGCGCGCCCTCTCAGGGCTCCTTTAGGCGCCGCGACGCACGCGGCCCATAGTCATGTCAGCCATAGAAATTCGTAACGTCAAGAAGCGCTACAAGGACTTGCAGGCGCTCAAGGGCGTCAGCCTCACGGTCGAAGAAGGCGAGTTCTTCGGACTGCTCGGTCCGAACGGCGCGGGCAAGACGACGCTTATCAGCATTCTCGCGGGCCTCGCTCGCGCCGATGAAGGCAGCATCGCGGTGCGCGGCCATGACGTCGTGGACCATTTCCGCGATGCGCGCCGGGCGCTCGGCGTGGTGCCGCAGGAACTCGTATTCGATCCGTTCTTCACCGTGCGCGAAACCTTGCGCATCCAGTCCGGCTACTACGGGCTGCGCAACAACGACGCGTGGATCGACGAGATCATGGCCAATCTCGACCTCACCGACAAAGCCGACGCCAACATGCGCGCGCTGTCGGGCGGCATGAAGCGCCGCGTGCTGGTTGCGCAGGCGCTGGTGCACCGGCCGCCGGTGATCGTGCTCGACGAGCCGACCGCGGGCGTCGACGTCGAGCTGCGTCAAACACTGTGGAAGTTCATCTCGCGCCTGAACCGCGAAGGGCACACCATCGTGCTGACCACGCACTACCTGGAAGAAGCCGAGTCGCTGTGCGACCGCATCGCGATGCTGCGGCGTGGCGAAGTAGTCGCGCTGGATCGCACCAGCACGCTGTTGCAACGCTTTGCCGGCATGCAACTGTTCGTGCGGTTCGCGCAGGGCGTGCTGCCCGTCGAGTTGCGCCCGCTCGAAGCGGAGAGCGGCGCCGGCAACGGTAACGGCCGCCAGCATCTGCTGCGCCTGTCGAGCTACGACGAAGTCGAGCGGATTCTCGCGCAGTGCCGTGCGGCGGGCTGTACATTCGAAGAAATCGAGGTTCGCAAGGCTGACCTCGAAGATGTGTTCGTTCAGGTGATGAACGGTCCGGAAGTGATCGAGGGGCTTGCATGAGCGGTTACGGTGGGTTTACTACGCTGTTTTACAAGGAACTGCTGCGTTTCTGGAAGGTGTCGTTCCAGACCGTGCTCGCGCCGGTCATCACCGCGCTGCTTTATCTGACCATCTTCGGCCACGCGTTGCGCGGTCACGTGCAGGTCTATCCGGGTGTCGAATACACGAGCTTCCTGATTCCGGGTCTCGTGATGATGAGCGTGTTGCAGAACGCGTTCGCGAACAGCTCGTCGTCGCTGATCCAGTCGAAGATTACCGGCAACCTGGTGTTCGTGCTGCTGCCGCCGCTGTCGCACTACGAGATGTTCGGCGCTTATGTACTCGCTGCCGTCGCGCGCGGGTTGGCGGTCGGCTTCGGCGTATTCATCGTGACGATCTGGTTCGTGCCGGTCAGCTTCACCGCGCCGCTCTACATCATTCTCTTCGCGATTTTCGGCGCGGCGATTCTCGGCACACTCGGCTTGATCGCCGGCATCTGGGCCGAAAAGTTCGACCAGCTGGCCGCGTTTCAAAACTTTCTGATCATGCCGCTCACGTTCCTCTCGGGCGTGTTCTACTCGACGCACACGCTGCCGCCGGTGTGGCGCGAAGTGTCGCGGCTGAATCCTTTTTTCTACATGATCGACGGCTTTCGCTACGGCTTCTTCGGGATGTCGGATATCAATCCGCTCGTGAGCCTCGCGATCGTCGCCGGTTTCTTCGTGGTGCTGGCCGTGGTGGCGATGCGCATGCTCGCTTCCGGCTACAAACTGCGCCACTGATCAGGAGCTTCTCTCATGTTGCCGACTCCCGAACAGGTCAAGCAATACATTGCGGCTGGGCTCGCTTGCCAGCATCTCGAAGTCGAAGGCGACGGCCAGCATTTCTTTGCGACCATCGTTTCGCCGAGCTTCGAAGGCAAGCGTCTGATCCAGCGCCATCAACTCGTGTATGCGGCGCTCGGCGACCGCATGCGTGAAGAAATCCACGCGCTCAGCATGAAGACGCTGACGCCCGCCGAATGGCAGAACGCGTAATCTGGAAATTTAGTGCGAATTACTCAAGAAGGACGCGACGCCGGTAGCGGCGCGTCGAGCACGGTCAATGCAGCCCCGGCCGAAGTCCGGGTCAATCAGGAACTGACAGGCATGGATAAACTCATCATTGAAGGTGGCTACCCGCTGTCGGGTGAAGTTGTCGTCTCGGGTGCGAAGAACGCGGCGTTGCCGATCCTGTGCGCGGGTCTGCTCAGCGCGGAGCCGGTGCATCTGGAGAACGTGCCCGACCTGCAGGACGTGCGCACGATGCTCAAGCTGCTCGGTCAGATGGGCGTGCGTATCGAGAGCGGCGAAGGGCGCGTGGCGCTGGACGCGTCGAAGGTCGACAACGTCGTCGCGCCGTACGAAATGGTCAAGACCATGCGCGCGTCGATCCTCGTGCTCGGCCCGCTGGTCGCGCGCTTCGGTCATGCGCGGGTGTCGCTGCCGGGCGGCTGCGCGATCGGCGCGCGTCCGGTCGATCAGCACATCAAGGGCCTGCAGGCGATGGGCGCCGAGATCACGATCGAGCACGGCTTCATCGAAGCGCGCGCGAAGCGACTGAAGGGCGCGCGCATCGTCACCGACATGATCACCGTGACCGGCACCGAAAACCTGCTGATGGCGGCGGTGCTGGCCGAAGGCGAAACGGTCATCGAGAACGCGGCGCGTGAGCCTGAAGTCGGCGACCTCGCGCATCTGCTGGTCGCGATGGGCGCGCAGATCGAAGGCATCGGCACGGACCGCCTGGTGATCCAGGGCGTCGACAAGCTGCATGGCGCGAAGCACACGGTGATTCCGGACCGCATCGAAGCCGGCACGTTCCTGTGCGCGGTGGCGGCCGCCGGCGGCGACGTCACGTTGCGCCGCGTGCGTCCGCTGATTCTCGAAGCCGTGACCGAAAAACTGCGCGAAGCCGGCGTCACGATCGAAGAGGGCGACGACTGGATGCGCGTGCGCATGGACAAGCGTCCGAGCGCCGTCACGTTCCGCACGTCCGAATACCCCGCGTTCCCGACCGACATGCAGGCGCAGTTCATGGCGCTGAACACGATCGCGGACGGCACTTCGCAGGTCGTCGAAACGATCTTCGAGAACCGCTTCATGCACGTGCAGGAACTGAACCGCCTGGGCGCGAGCATCACGATCGACGGCAACACCGCACTCGTGAACGGCGTCGACAAGCTGTCCGGCGCGATGGTGATGGCCACCGATCTGCGCGCGTCCGCGAGTCTCGTGATCGCCGCGCTGCGCGCCGAAGGCGAGACGTTGATCGATCGCATCTATCACCTGGATCGCGGCTACGACCGGATGGAGACCAAGCTCAACGCGATCGGCGCGAAGGTGCGCCGCGTGTCCGGGAGCCAGGCATGAGTTCGATGCCGCAAACGTCGGCGTCGCCGGCGGTGAGCGCGCCGCTCACGCTGGCTTTGTCGAAAGGGCGTATCTTCGAAGAAACGCTGCCGCTGCTCGCCGCAGCCGGCATCGAAGTCGCGGAAGATCCGGAAACTTCGCGCAAGCTTATCCTGCCGACCACCGACGCGAACCTGCGCGTGATCATCGTGCGCGCCACCGACGTGCCGACCTATGTCGAATACGGCGCGGCCGACTTCGGCGTGGCGGGCAAGGACGTGCTGCTGGAGCATGGCGGTAGCGGGCTGTATCAGCCAGTCGACCTGGATATTGCGCGTTGCCGGATGTCGGTCGCGGTCGCGGCAGGTTTCGATTATGCGAACGCGGTGCGCCAGGGCGCCCGCTTGCGCGTGGCGACCAAGTACGTTGAAACCGCGCGTGAGCATTTTGCCGCCAAGGGCGTGCATGTCGACCTGATCAAACTGTACGGTTCGATGGAACTGGCGCCGCTGGTTGGTCTGGCCGATGCGATCGTCGACCTGGTGAGTTCGGGCAATACCTTGCTCGCCAACAATCTTGTCGAGGTGGAGGAGATCATGCAGATTTCGTCGCGCCTCGTTGTGAACCAGGCGGCGCTCAAGCTCAAGCGCGCCGCGTTGCGGCCGATTCTCGACGCGTTCGAACGCGCGTCGAAAGCAGACTCCGCCGCGGCCTGATAGTGTTAGTGTGACCACGCTGTAAAGCGCGTCTTACCGAAACGGATACTGTATGTCTATCAAGATTCGCAAACTCGATTCCACCGCTCCCGACTTCCATAAGTCGCTGCATGCGGTGCTCGCGTTCGAGGCGAGCGAAGACGAAGCAATCGAGCGCTCGGTCGCGCAGATTCTGAACGACGTGAAGGTGCGCGGCGACGCGGCGGTGCTCGAGTACACCAACCGCTTCGACCGTCTCGACGCGACGAGCGTCGCGGCGCTCGAACTGCCGATGACCGAGCTGGAAGCGGCGCTCGAAAGCCTGGAGCCGAAGCGCCGGGCCTCGCTCGAGGCGGCGGCGGCGCGCGTGCGCGGCTACCACGAAAAGCAGAAGATCGAGTGCGGCAGCCATAGCTGGCAGTACACGGAAGCCGACGGCACCGTGCTCGGCCAGAAGGTCACGCCGCTCGATCGCGCGGGGATCTACGTGCCGGGCGGCAAGGCCGCGTATCCGTCGTCGGTGCTGATGAACTCGATTCCGGCGCGCGTCGCCGGTGTGCGTGAAATCGTCATGGTCGTGCCCACGCCGGACGGCGTGAAGAATCCGCTGGTGCTGGCGGCCGCGCTGCTGGGCGGAGTGGATCGCGTGTTCACGATCGGCGGCGCGCAGGCGGTGGGCGCACTGGCCTACGGCACGCAGACCGTGCCCGCGGTCGACAAGATCTGCGGTCCCGGCAACGCGTATGTCGCGTCGGCCAAGCGCCGTGTGTTCGGCACGGTAGGGATCGACATGATCGCCGGGCCGTCGGAAATCCTCGTGCTGTGCGACGGCACCACCGACCCGCGCTGGGTCGCGATGGACCTGTTCTCGCAAGCCGAGCACGACGAACTCGCGCAATCCATCCTGCTGTGTCCGGACGACGCGTTCATCGCCCGTGTACACGACGCGATCAACGAATTGCTGCCGACCTTGCCGCGTCAGGACGTGATCCGCGCGTCGCTCGAAGGCCGCGGCGCGCTCATCAAGGTGCGCGACATGGCGGAAGCCTGCGCGATCGCCAATGACATCGCGCCAGAACACCTCGAAATCTCCGCGCTGGAGCCGCATCAGTGGGGCCGGCTGATTCGCCACGCCGGCGCGATCTTCCTCGGTCGCTATACCAGCGAGAGTCTCGGCGACTACTGCGCGGGACCGAATCACGTGCTGCCAACGTCTCGTACCGCACGGTTCTCGTCACCGCTCGGAGTCTACGATTTCTTCAAGCGCTCCAGCGTGATCGAAGTCAGCGCGGAAGGTGCACAGACGCTCGGCGAGATCGCCGCCGAACTCGCGTATGGAGAAGGCCTGCAGGCGCATGCCCGCAGCGCGGAATACCGGATGCGGCAAAACAACAACGATCGCGGCTAGAAGCAGCGGGGCGCGACGCACCCGGCGCGGAAAGGAAGCAGGCGGGCAGCGACCCGTCGCCTGCAAACTTCTCGCGACGGATTGCACGCGCAAGCGTTCACGTTCGCGTTCGTAAAGACAATAGAGACCAACCAGGGCGGCCCATGCGCCGCCGATGCCCGGCCGGCATCTTCCTCGCGGCCCGGTCCACAAAGCTATGACGACACCTCAAGACATCATCCGCCGCGACGTGCTCGCGATGACGAGCTATCCGGTTCCGGACGCCACGGGCTTCATCAAGCTCGACGCGATGGAAAACCCGTTTCCGCTGCCGCTGGAGCTGGCCGCGCATCTCGGCGAGCATCTGGCCGGTGTCGCGCTGAACCGCTATCCGGCGCCGCGCCCGGACGCGCTGATCGAAAAGATCAAGCGCGTGATGGGCGTGCCGACCGGCTGCGAGGTGCTGCTCGGCAACGGCTCGGATGAAATCATCAGCCTGGTGTCGATCGCGTGCGCGAAGCCGGGCGCCAAGGTGCTCGCGCCGGTGCCGGGTTTCGTGATGTATCAGATGTCTGCGAAGCTGGCGAATCTCGAATTCGTCGGCGTGCCGTTGAACGCGGATTTCACGCTCGACACCGAAGCGATGCTTGCCGCGATTGCCGAGCATGAACCGGCGATCATTTACCTCGCGTATCCGAACAACCCGACCGGCACGCTGTTCGACAACGCCGACATGGAACGCATCATCGCGGCGGCCAACAAGAGCCTCGTGGTGATCGACGAGGCGTATCAACCGTTCGCGCAGCAAAGCTGGCTGCCGCGCGCCGATGCGTTCGACAACGTGGTCGTGATGCGCACGGTGTCCAAGCTCGGTCTGGCCGGCATCCGCCTCGGTTATCTGGTCGGCAAACCGGCGTGGCTGACCCAGTTCGACAAAGTGCGGCCGCCGTATAACACCAATGTGCTCACGCAGGCCGCCGCCGATTTCCTGCTCGACCACGTCGACGTGCTCGACGCGCAAGCCGCGCAACTGCGCGAGGAACGCACGAAACTCGCGCAAGCGGTGGCCGCGCTGCCGGGCACAGAGGTGTTCCCGAGCGCCGGCAACTTCCTGCTGGTGCGTGTCCCCGACGCCTCCGTCCTGTTCGAAACCCTGCTGACTGCGCGGGTTCTGATCAAAAACGTGAGTAAAATGCATCCATTGCTGGCCAATTGCGTGCGTTTGACCGTCGGTTCGCCGGAAGAAAACGCGCAGTTGCTCGCCGGACTGAAACTCGTGCTGCACTGAGCGGCCTGCCGTCTCCCATCCCTACACTACTATCGCTTTCTAGCTAGATTCGAGGAATTACCATGCGCCTTGCGGAAGTCGTTCGCAACACCAGCGAAACGCAGATCCGTGTGAAGATCAATCTGGACGGCACGGGTCAGCAGAAGCTGGCCACCGGCGTGCCGTTTCTGGACCACATGCTCGATCAGATCGCACGGCATGGCCTGTTCGACCTCGAAATCGAAGCGCATGGCGACCTGCATATCGACGACCACCACACGGTCGAAGACACCGGCATCACGCTCGGCCAGGCCGTCGCGAAGGCGATCGGCGACCGCAAGGGCATCCGCCGGTACGGCCATTCCTACGTGCCGCTCGACGAAGCGCTGTCGCGCGTCGTGATCGATTTTTCCGGCCGTCCGGGTCTTGAATTCCACGTGCCGTTCACGCGCGCGCGCATCGGCACGTTCGACGTCGATCTGTCGATCGAGTTTTTCCGCGGCTTCGTCAATCACGCCGGCGTCACGCTGCACGTCGACAACCTGCGCGGCCTGAACGCTCACCATCAGATGGAAACCGTGTTCAAGGCGTTCGGGCGTGCGTTGCGCATGGCCACTGAAATGGACGAACGCGCGGCCGGGCAGATTCCGTCGACCAAGGGTAGCCTTTAAGCCGAATCAAGCCGTTCACCTTTAGACGACTCATCGACCAGGACCGCGCGCCGGCCAACCGTCGTTCGGCGCTGGACACCACCGTCGATGCATTGACGGCGTCGCCGCCAGACTTGAAATGAAAACTTCGATAGCGATTGTGGATTACGGAATGGGCAACCTGCGCTCGGTTGCCCAGGCATTGCGCAAGGCCGCGCCGGAAGCGGACGTGGCGATCGTCGACCGACCGGAGGCGATCCGCGCGGCCGACCGCGTGGTGCTGCCCGGCCAGGGTGCGATGCCCGACTGCATGCGCAGTCTCGGCGAGTCCGGCCTGCAGGAAGCGGTGATCGAGGCGTCGCGCAGCAAGCCGTTGATGGGCGTGTGCGTCGGCGAGCAGATGCTGTTCGACTGGAGCGCCGAGGGCGATACGCCGGGTTTGGGCCTGCTGCCCGGCAAGGTGCTGCGCTTTAACCTGGAAGGCCAGGTGCAGGATGACGGCTCGCGCTTCAAGGTGCCGCAAATGGGCTGGAACCGCGTGCGCCAGGCGCAGCCGCATCCGGTGTGGGACGGTGTTGCCGACAACGCGTTCTTCTACTTCGTGCACAGCTATTACGTGCAGCCGGACAATGCCGCCCACACCTCGGGCGAAACGGTGTACGGTGTGCCCTTTACCTCGGCGGTGGCGCGGGATAACATCTTTGCCACCCAATTCCACCCGGAAAAGAGCGCCGAAGCCGGGCTGCGCGTGTATCGCAACTTCGTGCACTGGAACCCGTGAGCGCTTTTCTTCATCCCGTTGTCGCGCGCCATTCCGCCATGAGCGGAGCGATTGCCGCGCGCCGCAAACGCAGCACCACGATTTCGCTCCCACAGGGCGCTCCGCAAGGGCGTCGAAAGAGTTGTACTAAACTAGCGAAACGGCGTTTCGGTGGACTGGCTCGCAAGCCGCTGCCGCCGACCTTCAACCCCTTCCCAGACAACACCCGATTGCTATGCTGCTGATTCCCGCCATCGACCTGAAAGACGGTCAGTGTGTACGCCTCAAACAAGGCGATATGGACCAGGCGACGATATTCTCCGAGGAACCGGCGACGATGGCCCGACATTGGGTCGACCGTGGCGCCCGCCGCCTGCACCTCGTCGATCTGAATGGCGCGTTTGCCGGCAAGCCGAAGAACGAAGACGCGATCCGGGCGATCATCGAGGAAGTGGGCGGCGAGATTCCCGTGCAACTGGGCGGCGGTATCCGCGACCTGAACACGATCGAGCGCTATCTGGACGACGGCTTGTCCTACGTGATCATCGGCACGGCGGCGGTGAAGAATCCGGGCTTTTTGCAGGATGCGTGCACGGCGTTCGGCGGCCACATCATCGTCGGACTGGACGCGAAAGACGGCAAGGTCGCCACCGACGGCTGGAGCAAGCTGACCGGTCACGAAGTGGCCGATCTCGCACGCAAGTTCGAGGATTACGGCTGCGAGTCGATCATCTACACCGATATCGGCCGCGATGGCATGCTGCAAGGCATCAACATCGAAGCGACGGTACGCCTCGCGCGCGCGGTGAAGATTCCGGTGATCGCGAGCGGCGGTCTGTCGAACCTCACCGACATCGAGTCGCTGTGCGAAGTCGAAGACGAAGGCATTGAAGGCGTGATTTGCGGCCGGGCGATCTACTCGGGCGATCTGGACTTCGCGGCAGCGCAGACGCTCGCGGACCGGTTGCGCGAATCGGACGACGCCTAAGTTATTTCGGACTCGCACCTCGGGCGCCGTGATGGCTGGAACGTCCGGTGTCCAAAGCGGACGCTTCGCCCCGACAGCGCGCCGAGCCGCAGGGCCGCGACTCACCCGTGGCGCGACGCGACATCGCGCCGGCACTGTGCCGCAAGCCTCGCGCAAGCGGCCTCATCAGCGGTATTGGCAGAATTGCAAGATCATGGCTCTAGCTAAACGCATCATCCCCTGTCTCGACGTCACGGCTGGACGCGTGGTCAAGGGCGTCAACTTCGTCGAACTGCGCGATGCGGGCGACCCGGTCGAAATCGCCCGCCGCTACGACGACCAGGGCGCCGACGAACTCACTTTTCTCGACATCACCGCCACCTCCGATCAGCGCGATCTGATCCTGCCGATCATCGAAGCGGTCGCCTCGCAAGTGTTCATTCCGCTGACGGTCGGCGGCGGCGTGCGCGCCGTCGAAGATGTGCGGCGCCTGCTGAATGCGGGCGCGGACAAGATCAGCATGAACTCGTCGGCGGTCGCGAATCCGCAGCTCGTGAAGGACGCCACCGACAAATACGGCTCGCAATGCATCGTCGTCGCGATCGACGCCAAACGCGTGTCCGCGGACGGCGAGCCGCCGCGCTGGGAAGTGTTCACGCACGGCGGCCGCAAGGCCACCGGTCTGGAAGCGGTCGAATGGGCGCGCAAGATGGCCGAACTCGGCGCCGGCGAAATCCTGCTGACCAGCATGGACCGCGACGGCACCAAGAGCGGCTTCGACCTCGCGCTCACGCGCGCGGTGTCGGACGCGGTGCCGATTCCGGTGATCGCGTCGGGGGGCGTGGGCAACCTGCAGCATCTGGCCGACGGCATCAAGACCGGCCACGCCGATGCGGTGCTGGCCGCGAGCATCTTCCACTACGGTGAGCACACGGTGGGCGAGGCCAAGCGCTTCATGGCCGATCAAGGCATTTCGGTGAGGTTGTGACGTGGTGAATCCCTCGGCAGTGAATTGGCTCGACAAGGTCAAGTGGGACGCGAACGGTCTCGTGCCGGTGATCGCGCAGGAAGCGTCGACCAACGACGTGCTGATGTTCGCGTGGATGAACCGCGAAGCATTGGCGAAGACCATCGAAACCGGTCGCGCGGTGTATTTCTCGCGCTCGCGCCAGCGCCTGTGGTTCAAGGGCGAAGAGTCCGGCCACGTGCAGCATGTGCATGAAGTGCGGCTCGATTGCGACGAAGACGTCGTGCTGCTGAAAGTGGAGCAGGTGTCGGGCATCGCGTGCCACACCGGCCGTCACTCGTGCTTTTTCCAGAAATTCGAAGGCTCGGTGGACGACGGCGACTGGCTCGCCGTCGATCCCGTGCTGAAAGACCCCGAACACATCTACAAATGACGCAATCCACGCAAACCACGTCGTCCAACCCCGCGTCCACTGCCGACACCCTGCTGCGCCTCGCGGCGATCATCGACAGCCGCAAGGGTGGCGATCCCGACGTCTCCTACGTGTCGCGCCTCTTTCACAAGGGCGACGACGCGGTGCTGAAGAAGATCGGCGAAGAAGCCACCGAAGTCGTGCTGGCTGCTAAAGATGCGCGCCACGGCGGCGCGCCGAAGGCGCTGGTCGGCGAGGTCGCGGACCTGTGGTTTCATTGCCTCGTAATGTTGTCGCACTTCGATCTGAGCCCGGCCGACGTGCTCGCCGAACTCGAGCGCCGCGAAGGCCTGTCGGGCATCGAGGAGAAAGCGCTGCGCAAGAGCCGCGAGCGCGAGCAGAACGGCGATTGAGCGGCCCTGCTTGAAGTCGCGAGCATGGGCGCCCACATTGCACTGAGCGCATCTGAGCGCATCTTCGGAGGACGCAAGCATGGAACAGTCGCACGACAGCTATCCGCCGCCGGTATATCGCAACGCCATGGAGCCGGAGCGCGAGCGCAGCCTGCGCACGCTTACCCACGTGCTCTACGCGCTATACGCGGTCCACTGGCTGACGGGCGGCCTGACGATCCTGATCGCGATCATCATCAACTATGTGAAGCGGCCCGATGTGGCGGGCACGCCGTA
This sequence comes from Paraburkholderia sp. RL18-085-BIA-A, assembly GCF_046027075.1. Classification (NCBI taxonomy): domain Bacteria; kingdom Pseudomonadati; phylum Pseudomonadota; class Betaproteobacteria; order Burkholderiales; family Burkholderiaceae; genus Paraburkholderia; species Paraburkholderia sp. RL18-085-BIA-A. Next base: position 54,742 of record NZ_JARESU010000019.1, read on the forward strand.
TGAAGCCCACTTCGAGTGGCAGATCCGTTCTTTCTGGCTGTGTTTGCTCGGCTATGCGATCGGCGCCGCGCTGCTGCTCGTGGTGATCGGCATTCCGGTGCTTTGGGCCGTCAGCATCTGGATGTTGTACCGTATTATCAAAGGCTGGCTGTATCTGTACGATAACAAGCCGCTTGCGAATCCGCGTGGCTGGGTCTGAGTCATGCTGGCCCGTTCATCGGGTCCGGCTTGAAGGTCGCCGTGCCACGCTTTTCGCTCCAGTCATACCGCGTCAGGAATACGATGAGTCACGACCCGAATTGCCTTTTCTGCAAAATCGCCGCCGGCGAGATCCCGTCGACAAAAGTCCACGAAGACGAAGAGTTTGTTGCCTTCCGCGACATCCGTCCGGCGGCCGAAACGCATGTGCTGGTGATTCCGCGCCAACACATCGCCACGTTGTCGAACTGCACCGAAAGCGATACGCCGCTGCTTGGTAGAATGTTGGTTTTGGTGGCGCGTCTGGCCGATCAGTTGGGCGTGGCCTACGCGGGCGGTGAAACGGGCTTTCGCACGGTAATCAATACCGGTCCGGGCGGCGGTCAGGAGGTGTATCACCTGCACGCGCACATTCTCGCGGGACCGCGCCCGTGGCAGCGAATGGGCTGACGGAAAAGCGGGATCGCGGATTTTGCTGCGACTTTTGGTCGGGGACAATAGCGCGGCCGTCGTTTTTACCGCTTTGTAATAACGCCGACGTGGTCGTCCGGCCATAATGGTGCTGGGTATGCCACCGGTCGAATCGGAACAGCCAGCGGTATCGTATAGGTGAAGCGTCAGCGCTTCAGGTCACGCCGCCAGGCGCACGAAATTTACCGCATCGCGATGCGGTGTCGGGGTTAAGGAGAGTAGTCATGGGTTCATTGAGCATTTGGCATTGGTTGATCGTGTTGTTGATCGTCGCACTCGTGTTCGGCACGAAGAAGCTGCGCAATATCGGCGCTGATCTGGGTGGCGCGGTGAAGGGCTTCAAGGAAGGCGTGAAGGAAGCCGAAACGCCGGCCGGCGACGCGCAGCAGCAGCGCGAACTGCCGCGCAACGGAGCGGTGGATGTGGAAGCGAAGGAAAAGACGCCGCGGTCCGGCGATTACCGCTAAGCCGCGGCTGACCCGCGTTACTGACGGACATTCCACTTCATGCTGGACCTCGGTCTAACCAAGATGGCGCTGATCGGCGTCGTCGCGCTGGTCGTACTCGGACCTGAGCGCCTGCCGCGCGTCGCCCGCACGGCTGGCGCGCTGTTCGGCCGCGCGCAGCGGTATATCAACGACGTGAAGTCCGAAGTCACGCGCGAAATCGAACTCGACGAATTGCGTCGCATGAAGACCGAGTTCGAAACGGCGGCGAGCAATGTCGAAACCACCGTTAAGGACAATCTGCGCAAGCACGAGAGTGAACTGAACGACGCGTGGAACAGCGGCGCGTCGGTGTCGCCGAGCATTGCCGGCGGCGCGCTCGAAGACGTCGGCAATTCGTCGTGGCCGACCAGCACACCGGCTGCGGCGCCCAGGCGCAAGAACTGGCGCGTCAAGCAGACGGCGATGCCCACGTGGTACAAGCGCGCAACCACGCGTCGTACGCGCGTGCAGTCGGGTGCTGCGCGCGTCGCGCGGCATACGCCTGCCACGATGCGTCGTCCGACGCGGTTCTTCTGATGATCAGAACGACAATCCCTAACCGAGGGCCGGTGTGAGCGACCCCCAGCAAAACCAGGACGAAGGCACTGAAGAGACCTTCATTTCCCACCTCGTTGAATTGCGCGACCGCATCATCCGCGCGGGCCTTGCCGTCATCGTGGTGTTCATCGGGCTCGTGTATTGGGCGCCGGACATTTTCCGGCTGCTGGCGCGCCCACTCATGCAGAATCTGCCGAAGGACGGCAAGATGATCGTCACCGATGTCACCGGCTCGTTCTTCGTGCCGATGAAGGTGACGATGCTGGTCGCCTTCGTGATCGCGTTGCCGGTCGTGCTGTACCAGATCTGGGCGTTCGTCGCGCCGGGTCTCTATCAGCACGAGAAGAAGCTGGTTGTGCCGCTGGTGGCTAGCAGCTATACGCTCTTCCTGTGCGGCATGGCGTTCGCGTATTTCGTGGTGTTCCCGACCATCTTCCGTGTGATGGCGCATTACAACGCGCCGCTCGGCGCGGAAATGACCACTGACATCGACAATTACCTGAGCTTCGTGCTGACCATGTTCCTTGCGTTCGGCGTGACGTTCGAAGTGCCGATCGTCGTGGTATTGCTGGTTCGCATGAACGTGGTGACCATCAAGAAGTTGAAGGAAATTCGTCCTTATGTGATCGTCGGCGCGTTCGTGATTTCGGCTGTGGTGACGCCGCCGGACGTGTTCTCGCAGTTGATCCTGGCGGTTCCGCTGATCGTGCTGTATGAAGCGGGGATCATTGCGGCACGGCTCTTTGTCAGCAAGCGGCCAGCGGTGATTGAGGATGCGAGTCCGCCGTCGAGTTGACATAGCGCTCGGCGCTTTGCGCGAAACGGCAGGCATGCAAAAAGGGCAGTCCATGGTTGGACTGCCCTTTTTGTTTTGCACCGGCGTTATTGGCCGCTATGGCTTGCAGTAGTTTTCCGTTGCCTCAACCGCCTTCATCGTCCGGCTGATCGCCGCCGTTGTCTTCGGCTGGTTGCTTCGGCGGCGGCGGGCGCTTGCCGATCGTCACGTCCAGATCGATCGCGCGGCCCTTGCGCACCAGATGCACCTTCGCGGCCGTGCCCGGCTTGATCTGGGCGATGACGTTCAACAAGCGCGTGGTGTCGGTGATCTCCTGGCCGTTCACGCTCGTCAGGATGTCGCCCGGCTTGATGCCTGCACGGTCGGCTGGGCCGTTCTTCAGCACGCCCGCGACGATCGCCCCCGACTTCTGGTCGAGCCCGAACGACTCGGCGATCTCTGGCGTCACGTCCTGCGGCTCGACGCCGATCCAGCCGCGCGTGACCGAACCGGTGGTGATGATGCTCTCCAGCACGCTGCGCGCCGTCGACACCGGGATTGCAAAGCCGATGCCCAGCGAGCCGCCCGAGCGCGAATAGATCGCGGTGTTGATTCCGAGCAGGTTGCCGTTCACGTCGACCAGCGCACCGCCCGAGTTGCCCGGGTTGATCGCCGCGTCGGTCTGGATGAAGTTTTCGAACGTATTGATGCCGAGGTGATTGCGCCCGAGCGCGCTGACGATGCCCATCGTCACCGTCTGGCCGACGCCGAACGGATTGCCGATCGCCAGCACGATGTCGCCCACGCGCGTCTGGTCCATGCGGCCGAGCGTGATGGTGGGCAGGTTGGTCATGTTGACCTTCAGCACGGCCAGATCCGTTTCGGGATCGATGCCGATCACCTTCGCATTGGTGGTGCGGCCGTCGGCCAAAGCGATTTCGATCTGGTCGGCGCCGTCGACGACGTGCTGGTTCGTTAGAATGTAACCTTCCGAACTCACTATCACCCCGGAGCCGAGGTTGGATGCCGGTTGCTCCTGCTGCTTGCGGTTCTTGTCGCCGAAGAAGTAGCGGAACAGCGGGTCTTTCGCGCGCGGATCGGGCGGCAGCGAGCCATCCTTGCTGGAGAACACGTTGACGACCGCGGGCATGGCCTTTTGTGCGGCGTCCGCATAGGACGTCTGGGCTGGCCCGCCGCCGATGCCTGGCGCCACTTCCCGCAGGGCGACGATCGGTTCGGCCAGTTGCTTGCCGAATTGCCCTTGGCGCTGGAGCCACTGCGGTTTGAGGGTCGCAATGATAAACATCAGCGCCAACAGCACAGTCACCGCTTGGGCAAAGAACAGCCAAAAGCGTCTAAGCATCTGAAGACTAGAGGATTATATGGATCGGATCGAACTTGAATTGTACTTGAACAATCTTCTTGAAACTGCGCGCTTCAAGGACTATTGCCCCAATGGATTGCAGGTCGAAGGGCGTCGCCGGATCAACAAGCTCGCGACCGGCGTGACCGCGTCGGTGGCCTTCCTCGAGGCGGCGCTCGACTGGGGCGCGGACGCCGTGCTGGTCCATCACGGCTACTTCTGGCGCAACGAAGCACCGCAGATTACCGGCCGCAAACATGCGCGCCTGAAACTGCTGATCGGCAACGATCTGAACCTGTTTGCGTATCACCTGCCGCTCGACGACCATCCCGAGTTCGGCAACAACGCGCAGATCGGCGAAAAGATGGGTTGGATCAGCGACGCGCGTTTCGGTGAGAACGATCTCGGCTGGCTCGCCACGTTCCCGATGCCGATCACGCTCGCGCACTTCACCGCGGAAATCGAACAGACGCTCGGCCGTACGCCGCTCGTGTTCGGCGACCCGGATCGCGAGCTGCGCCGCGTGGGCTGGTGCACGGGCGCCGCGCAGGGCATGTTCGACGCGGCGATCAACGCGGGCGCCGACGTCTACCTGACCGGCGAAGTGTCGGAGTCGGTGATGCACACGTCGGCGGAAAGCGGCGTCGCGTTTCTCGCGGCGGGGCATCACGCGACGGAACGCTTCGGCGTGCAGGCGGTGGGCAAACATCTGTCGGAGCAGTTCGATATCGAACACGTGTTTATCGATATCCCTAATCCCGTTTGAATTGCGAATTGCATTAAAGAAGAAAAAGGCGCGAATAACGCAGAGGGCACTTAAAAGGATGTGTGAAAAAGTTTGCGATCCGTACGGAGAAACCCTGAGTTATCAAGGGCTTCGCACGGTTTTTGGCAATCGGCCCTTGTAAATGGCGACTCCATTCGCGCAAACTAGCGGCGGTAGAAGCGACGTGAAGGAAAAATCCAACTCAGAAGTGGGGCGTGTGATGCGAGACAAGGAAGATGAACGCGTCGACGGCAGCCGCCGTAACTGGCTGGTCGCCACGACCGTAGCAGGTGGCATAGGAGGCGTTGCCATTGTCGTACCCTTTGTTAGTTCGTTTGCACCATCTGAAAGGGCCAAGGCAGCAGGTGCCCCGGTCGAAGTCGATTTCAGCAATCTCAAGCCTGGCGACATGATGACCGTCGCCTGGCGCGGTAAGCCGGTGTGGATCATCAACCGCACCGACAGAATGCTCGCCGATGTCCAGAAAGCCGATAGCCAGGTAGCCGACCCCCACACCACGAATCCCTTCTCCATGCCGTTGCCGGATTACTGCAATAACGAATTCCGTTCACGCGCCGAGAACAAGCATCTTTTAGTCGCCGTCGCCGTGTGCACCCATCTGGGCTGCACGCCGACGCCGCGCTTCCAGGAGGGCGCGCAGCCCAATCTTCCGGACGACTGGCCAGGCGGCTTTCTGTGCCCATGCCACGGTTCGACCTACGACATGGCCGGCCGCGTCTTCAAGAACAAACCTGCGCCGCAGAACCTCGACATCCCGCGCTTCATGTTCACGTCGGCCACCGGCCTCGTGATCGGGAAGGACGAGAAAGGAGAAGCGTAATGGCGATGGACCACGAAGTAGAGACGACCGGGCTGGCCGGCTGGATAGACCGGCGCTTTCCTATGACGGCCACCTGGAAAAAGCACGTTTCCGAGTACTACGCGCCGAAGAACTTCAACTTCTGGTACTTCTTCGGTTCGCTCGCGTTGCTGGTGCTGGTCAATCAGATCGTCACCGGCATCTTCCTCACGATGAACTACAAGCCCGACGCGACGCTCGCGTTCTCGTCGGTCGAGTACATCATGCGCGAGGTGCCGTGGGGCTGGCTGATCCGCTATATGCACTCCACGGGCGCGTCGATGTTCTTCGTCGTCGTGTATCTGCATATGTTCCGCGGGCTGATGTACGGCTCGTATCGCAAGCCGCGCGAACTGGTGTGGATTTTCGGCTGCCTGATTTTCCTGAGCCTGATGGCCGAGGCCTTCTTCGGCTATCTGCTGCCGTGGGGGCAGATGTCGTTCTGGGGCGCGCAGGTGATCGTCAATCTGTTCTCGGCGATTCCGTTCATCGGGCCCGATCTGTCGCTGTGGATTCGCGGTGACTACGTCGTCTCGGACGTGACGCTCAATCGCTTCTTCGCGTTTCACGTGATCGCGATTCCGCTGGTGCTCGTCGGGCTGGTGATCGCGCACCTGGTCGCATTGCATGAAGTGGGGTCGAACAACCCGGACGGCATCGAGATCAAGGCGAAGAAGGGCCCGGACGGCATCCCGCTCGACGGCATTCCGTTCCACCCCTACTACTCGGTGCACGACTTCATGGGCGTGACGGTGTTCCTGCTGATCTTCGCGGCGATCATCTTCTTCGCGCCGGAAATGGGCGGGTACTTCCTCGAAGCCAACAACTTCGTGCCCGCCAATCCGCTGCAAACGCCGCCGGAAATTGCGCCGGTGTGGTACTTCACGGCCTTCTACGCGATGCTGCGCGCCACCACCGATCCGTTCAAGATCGTGCTGATGATCGTGATCGCGCTACTCGGCCTGCTCGCGCTGGTGCGCGCGCGCGGCAAGTGGAAGCTCGGCTTGCCGGTGCTCGCGGTGCTGGTGATTCTGGCGATGGCCTTCACCGAATCGAAGTTCTGGGGCGTGGTGGTGATGGGCAGCGCGGTGATCTCGCTGTTCTTCCTGCCCTGGCTCGACCGCTCGCCGGTCAAGTCGATCCGTTACCGGCCGTTTTTTCACAAGGTGTTCTACGGGATCTTCGTGCTCGCTTTCCTGACGCTGGGCTTCCTCGGCACTAAGCCGCCGTCGCCTGCTTCGACGCTGATTGCCCAGGTGTGTGCGCTGATCTACTTCGCGTTTTTCCTCGGCATGCCGTTCTGGACGCGGCTTGGCACGTTCAAGCAGCCGCCCGAACGGGTGCGGTTCAAGCCTCACTAATCGCGAGCCAGGAGAACACGAAATGAAAAAACTGCTTTCGACGTGCGCGCTGATCGGCGCGACACTGCTCGCGGTGCTGACCGCCCCGGCTCACGCGGACGAGAATTTCCCTCTCGACCGCGCGCCGGATAACGCGGAGAATTTCGCTTCTTTGCAGCACGGCGCGCAATTGTTTGTAAACTACTGCCTGAATTGCCACAGCGCGAACCTGATGCGCTACAACCGGCTGACCGACCTCGGCATCACGCCGAGCGAAATTCAGGCGAACCTGCTGTTCACCACCGACAAGGTCGGCAACACTATGACCGTGGCGATGCGCCCGGACGACGCGAAAGCGTGGTTCGGCGCGACGCCGCCGGACCTGTCGGTGGAAGCCCGGGCGCGAGGCAAGGATTGGCTCTACACGTATCTGCGCACTTTTTATCGCGACGATACGCGGCCGACCGGCTGGAACAATCTGGTGTATGAGAACGTGGGCATGCCTCACGTGCTGTGGCAGCTTCAGGGGCAACGTACAGCGAAGTTCGGTGACGAAACCGACGAAAAAACCGGCGAGACGGTACACAAATTTGTCGGCTTCCAGCAGCTCACTCCGGGGACCATGTCGCCGGTAGATTATGATTCTGCTGTGGCCGACCTCGTGTCGTACCTGTCATGGATGTCCGAACCAACGCAGAAAACCCGCAAACAGCTTGGCGTGTGGGTGCTGCTGTTCCTCGGTATCCTGAGCTTTTTCGCCTGGCGACTGAACGCCGCGTACTGGAAACATATCAAATAATCACGCCGTCACACGGTGTGGGGCCGGCGCCAGGAAAAACCTGCTGAACGGTTTTTCCGCGCGCTGGCCCTTCAGCTTTTTGAGGAAACGTAAACATGATGGTTCTGTATTCCGGCACAACTTGCCCGTTCTCCCAGCGTTGCCGGCTGGTGTTGTTCGAAAAGGGCATGGACTTCGAAATCCGCGACGTCGACCTGTTTAACAAGCCGGAAGACATCGCCGTGATGAATCCGTATGGTCAAGTGCCGATTCTCGTCGAACGGGACCTGATTCTGTACGAATCGAACATCATCAACGAGTACATCGACGAGCGCTTCCCGCATCCGCAGCTGATGCCGGCCGATCCGGTGCAGCGTGCCCGTGCCCGCCTGTTCCTGCTGAACTTCGAGAAGGAATTGTTCGTCCACGTCGGCACGCTCGAAAACGAAAAGGGCAAGGCCGCCGAGAAGAATCACGAAAAGGCCCGCCTCGCGATCCGCGATCGCCTGACGCAGCTCGCGCCGATCTTCCTGAAGAACAAATACATGCTCGGCGAAGAGTTCTCGATGCTCGACGTCGCGATCGCGCCGCTGCTGTGGCGTCTGGACCACTACGGCATCGAGCTGTCGAAGAACGCCGCACCGCTGATGAAGTACGCCGAGCGCATTTTCAGCCGCCCGGCTTACATCGAAGCGCTAACGCCTTCGGAAAAGGTGATGCGTCGTTGAGTTTGGCTTTGGGGTGAGGGCGCCGCACGCTTGTGCGGGCCCACGCCCGTAAAAGGACTGTTGATGCAAGAAATTTCCACCAAGCCTTATCTGTTGCGTGCGCTGTACGAGTGGTGCACGGATAACGGCTACACGCCGCACATCGCGGTCCGGGTCGACAACCAGACGCGCGTGCCGCGCCAGTTTGTACGCGACAACGAAATCGTGCTGAACATCAGCTTCGAGGCGACCAGCCAGTTGCAGATGGGCAACGAGTGGATCGAGTTCAGCGCGCGTTTCTCCGGCAAGTCGCACAAGATCGAAGTGCCGGTCGCCAATATTCTCGCGATCTATGCGCGCGAAAACGGGCAAGGAATGGCGTTCCCGGTCGAGTCGGCGGGCGGCGAAGCGCAGGACTCCGGCGCCGACGCGGAACTGGCGGACGAGACAGATGCGCCGGCTGCGCCGCGTGCGGTAGAGAAGTCATCGGCGGCCGATGCGGCTGCCGCGAAGACCGAGAGTGTGACGGATGACTCCCAGCCTGACGACGATGGATCGAAAGGTGGCGGAAGGGCTCGCCTTAAGATCGTGAAATGAAGTAAAATCACGGCCTCATGCCGGCTTAGCTCATCAGGTAGAGCGCTTGACTTGTAATCATGAGGTGGCGGGTTCGAGTCCTGCAGCCGGCACCAGAAGTACGAAACGGGGTTTCTGATCAGTCAGAAACCCCGTTTTTTATTTGCGTCGCCGTTAGTCGTTGCAATTAATTAGCGCGCGATTATTAAAATCCGGCGGCGCGGAAAATCGCGCGCGTACTCCCGAAATAAATGAGCCTGAATGCGTCAATGCCAATGACACAGTGACGGCGATCATGCAGTGAGAAAAGATGAGTTGCGGACATAGAAATGTCCGCAACTAAATATTTACTTTTCGAGCGGGCGCTGCGCAAGCTGACATGCCGCGCCGCTGTTGATCTCTCAGGTTCTCTTGGTCAGCTGTATTCCTGCTTGTTGAGAACTATACCGAGCCGATCTGGAGCTGTCTATTTTCTGATCGGGAAGTCCGTTGAAATGTGGTATCGAGTAATGGCAGATCAGGTGGACCATTTATTCATTTGGCATTTTTTTAGAAATCAGGACGACCGCGTTCGATAGCACGCGGATCGAGCCATTGCTAAATCGGGCACGGTGAAACTGACGATTGACTCAGCGTTTTTCAGTCTAAAGGCAGCCCGTCGATCGACATGCCCCGGCGGCGCCAATAGCCGCAGCGTCGGTGCGGCTGCAAGGGGGGCAAAATCGCCATATCTCTTTCACCTTGTCGATAGTAGACTTTTTTGTCCGCGCTTCGCGCCTCCATCCTCTGCAAGGCCGAGCCGCCGACGAATAGCCCACCGCGAACCCTTACGACGGAGGTACTATTCGGGCGTCAGTCGGCATCGCTATCAAAGTACCCCGGCGGGCAACGCCCCCGACGACGCGGAGTCTCATCGCGTCACTCCCGCAACACCAATCCCACCTCATCATGACCAGCCCTGCAACCATTACCTGGCCCGAAGCCGACGGCCCCCGCACCGCGCGTTGGCGCTCCGAAGCGGCCGTGCCGCCGCCCAAACGCGTGATCGTCGCGGATGACCGCACGACCGCCGACTCGGCCTACCGCCTCGCCTGCGAAGGAACGGCGCTGTTGTGGAACGGCGACTTCCAGAACGCTCGCCAATTGCTCCAGGCGGTCACGCGACGGCTCGAGCGCAAACCGCGCAAGCAGGGCGAAACGCCGATCGACGCGTTCAACCTGCATCGGCAGGCGCAGTCGCAGCGCGCACGCACGCTCGGCATGATCCTGATTCCGCTCGACGCCGCCTACGGTATTCCGCTGCGCCGTGCGCCCGACGTGCAGCAGGCGTGCATCGAAACCTATGGACCGTCCGCCGACGAAGCGTCGGTCGTGTCGCTGCGCGAACTGCTCGGACTGATCGGCGCTCATGAGTGGCGCAAGAAGGGTGTCGAGATTCCGGCACTGGGCGATCGCATCCACCCGCACTACGGCGTGTTTTCGCCGGTGCGCGGGGAATATGTCGATCTCGTCGCGCGCACGCCGCTGCCGTCGCTGAACAAGGCGTTCGATATCGGCACGGGCACGGGCGTGTTGTCCGCGCTGCTGGCCAAGCGCGGTGTGAAGAAAATCGTCGCCACGGACCAGGACCCGCGAGCGCTCGCCTGTGCGCGCGAGAACCTCGAACGTCTCGGCTACAACCAGCAGGTCGACGTCGTGCAGGCGGATCTGTTTCCGGAAGGCCGGGCGCCGCTGGTCGTCTGTAATCCGCCGTGGGTGCCGGCACGGCCCGCATCGCCGGTCGAATATGCGGTCTACGATCCGGAAAGCCGCATGCTGCTCGGCTTCCTGAATGGCCTAGCGGAACATCTGTCGCCGGGCGGCGAGGGGTGGCTGATCCTGTCGGACTTCGCGGAGCATTTGGGCTTGCGCACGCGCGAGTGGCTGCTTGCCGCGATTGAAAAGGCGGGGCTGACTTTAGTGGGGCGCGAGGATATTCGTCCTCGGCATCCGAAGTCGACCGATGAAACCGACGCGCTGCATAAGGCCCGGGTGGCTGAAGTGACGTCGCTGTGGCGCCTTAAGGCGAGTTGAGTTGCGAGGCGGTGAGGGGCGCTACCCGTGACGTGGGGAACGGCTGGGGCGCGTTGCGCCGATACACCGCGCGACTTCAGCGCTTTGAGATATACAGGCGCGTGAGACGGCAACGAGACACATTGCCGTGCCACAGCAAAGTCGCGCGGCGGCGCGTCAAACCGACGCCCCGCGCCCCTTCGGTACCTCGAGAAACGCCGCCGCTCCCCGCCCGGCCACCAATCCACTGGCAAAACAGGCGCTCAGCAAATAGCCTCCGGTCGGCGCTTCCCAATCGAGCATCTCTCCCGCGCAAAACACACCGGGCAGCTGCTCGATCATCAACTGCGCGTCGAGCGCTTCGAACGGAATCCCGCCGGCGGTGCTGATCGCTTCCGCGATGGGCCGCGCGCGCGTGAGTCGCACCGGCAGCGCCTTGATCGCATGCGCGAGGCCGTGCGCATCGGCGAAGGCCTCCTTCGACAGAATCTCGTGCAGCAGGGCCAGTTTCACGCCGCCAATGCCGATCCGGCCGTGCAGATGACTCGACATCGAGCGTGAACCGCGTGGCCGCGTGACTTCGGCGACCACTCGCTCGAGCGTCAAGCCTGGCGCCAGATCCAGCGCGATCGTCACGTCGCCGTCGGCCAGAATTCGCTCGCGGATTGCTGCCGACAACGCGTAAAGCAGGCTCCCCTCGACGCCGGTTTCGGTCAGAAGTATTTCACCTTGTCGATTATGGACTTTATTGTCTACGTCAGTGAGTGAAATGGCGACCGGCTTGACTGGCTGACCCGCGAAACGCTCGCGCAGATACGGACTCCAGTCGGCATCGAAGCCGCAGTTGGCGGGCCGCAACGGCGTCACCAGCACGTCACGCGCGGCCATCAGCGGCACCCACGCAGCGTCCGATCCGAGGCGCGGCCAGCTTGCGCCGCCGAGCGCGAACACCACGGCCTGGCAGGTCACGTTGTGTTCGCCGTCGGGCGTTGCAAAGCGCAGCGTGTGTGCGGCGGGGGCGGAGTGAGCACCATCGCCTGCATCCGTCACCCAACCGCTCCACTTGTGCCGCATATGAAAGTGCACCCCTGCTTCCCGCAGTCGATGCAGCCACGCGCGCAGCATCGGCGCCGCTTTCATATCGGTTGGGAAAACCCGTCCGGAACTGCCGACGAAGGTGTCGATGCCCAGCCCCTGCAACCAGGCTCGCAGTGCGTCGGGTCCGAACACGTCCAGCAGCGGAGCGATCCTCTCGCGGCGGGCACCGTAGCGGCCGAGGAACGGTTCGAGCGGCTCCGAGTGCGTGATGTTCATGCCGCCTTTGCCCGCCATCAGGAACTTGCGGCCGACAGACGGCATCGAGTCATAGAGGTCGACCTGCAAGCCGCGCCCGCTGAGCGCCTCGGCCGCCATCAGGCCGGCGGGGCCGCCGCCTATCACGGCGACACGGGCGGAATCGAAGGAGGATGGCATGCGGTCCTGCGGATAAGCGGAAGGAGGAGGCGGCGCGCCGGCCTGATCGAATGACGATGGACGGCACGAAGGGCGCTATTTTCACACCGCCGACGGCGCAGGGCAAACGTGCTGGCGGCACAGGGAGTCGAAATAAGCCGGATTCGGGCGTTTTCGCATCCATCGGGACGCGCATCCGCGTCTTTGTTCTCGACCCGTGCGAACTATACTTTCAGAACGCCTTCCATCGAATGCCGTCCGCGTCTTTCCCTCGCGTTAAACCAGTCCACCGCCTGCTTGCCGCCGGTTTGGCCGTGCCTGCGATCGCAGCCAGGGTCATCGTCGGCGACGCGGTTCGCGCGTCCGTTGTCCGCATGAAGGTTTGATCGTCTGGATCGAGGAGCCTGCCATGAGCCGCAAGTACATCGACTGTCGCGAGTTTCCGAGCGAAATGAACTGCACCGTCGCGCTATCTGCCGACACTGAGAGCGAATTGCTCGAAGCGGCCGTACAGCACGCGGTCGCCATCCACAAACACACGGATTCACCGGAATTGCGTTCGCAACTGAAGACGCTGTTTCATGAAGGCACGCCGCCGGTCGAAGCACCCAGCGCGTGAGTGGCAGTCCTGCGCGGACGGAAGGCGCCGGCCGACCCGTGCGAGCGGCGTAGTACCGTTCGCGGGTCGCGGCGTTGTCGTGCAACCTGCGGGGGTGTCCCGATCATCAACCAGGGTAAGCCTCGTCCACCTTCAGCCCGGCGAGCTTGAAGATAACCCGCAGCGTTTGCGGTTTGATGTCGCGCCGCGACGCGAGCGTGGTCATCACGAAGTCGAGCACTTTGGCGTACTTGAGCATGGTCAGACACGTTTCCATGTCGACGTTGCCATCGCGCATGACCTCGGCAAGACGTAGCATTTCCGTGGAGATATCGCGCGCCATCTCCAGTTCGAGTTGCTGCTTCTCCGACCAGACGGGCGTCGCGGTGAGCTTCGCCAGCATTTCCTGAAATTTTTGTTCGACGTTTCCGTTGGGTACCGTGTCCATTGCCGCCTCTTCTATCATCCGAGCGCGCGTCCCGGTTGATGTCTCGGCGCGCTGCTGGTTACGTAACATTTGGCCCGTGTTCCGGGTCCGTCCTCCCCACATGCATTCGGTTCGCGTGAGCGTCGTCACGCCCGGCAGCGTCTTGTTATGGCGACACGGCTTGCGCGATTGGGCTCGGCCGCTGCGCAAGCTGATTTTTTGGCCACTTCCGAAATGTTCGCGCGATGCTTTTTCGAGCAGGAAGCGTTCCGGGTTGACCGCATTTCTTACATGGTTTGCGTAGCTCCTTGGGTGAGCGACCCGCACATTAGGTAAACTGGCAGCAACTTTTCCCTTTTTCCGTCATCTGTCGCACGTTCGCGGTGCAATTGACGACGGTCCACAAGATGTCCAGCAAAACCCACGAAATCCGTCCGAACCAGTCCGTCGAGTTGTTGAAAGAACTCCACATCCTCACGCGCGACGGCAAGATGAATCAGGACAGCCGCCGCAAGCTGAAGCAGGTCTACCACCTGTTCCAGTTCATCGAGCCGCTGCTCAAAGACCTCAAGGACAAGCAGGGCGACTTGACGCTCGTCGACCACGGCGCGGGCAAGTCATACCTAGGTTTTATCCTCTACGATCTTTTCTTCAAGGAGTTTCAGGGTGCCGCAGGTGCTGCTTCGCACATTTACGGCATTGAAACGCGCGAAGACCTCGTTGCGAAGTCCGAAGAACTGGCCGCGCGGCTGGGCTTTACGGGGATGTCGTTTCTGAACCTGTCGGTGGCGGAGTCGATTACGTCTGCGAGTTTGCCTGCTCAGATCGACATCGTGACGGCGCTGCACGCGTGCAACACCGCAACCGACGACGCGATCCGTTTCGCGCTGGAAAAACAGGCGAAGTACATCGTGGTCGTGCCCTGCTGTCAGGCAGAGGTGGCCGGCGTGCTGCGGCGCAACAAGGGAAAATCGCTCGCGAGCGCGTTGACGGAGATCTGGCGGCACCCATTGCACACGCGCGAATTTGGCAGCCAGATCACGAACGTGTTGCGCTGTTTGCAGTTGGAAGCACACGGGTATCAGGTCAACGTGACCGAGCTGGTCGGGTGGGAGCACTCGATGAAGAACGAACTGATCATCGCGCAGTACAAGGATTTGCCGCGGCGCCGGCCGGCCGAACGGCTCAACGAGGTGATGGAAACGCTAGGCATTGAAGAACTGAAAGAGCGGTTTTTTGCTCCTGCCTGACCTTCGTGCAGCAGGGCAACGGCAGAACTTCTTTATCAGTCGTGTCGCCCTTCGCGAGGCGCCGCTCTTGAGCGAATCAGCTCTTCATCAACGCGTTCCAGCCGGCAAGTCCGATGCGTCGCAAGGTTGCCTGATTGCGCTCGTAAATATCTTCCGCATCGGGGACGGCCTGCACGGCTCGCTCGATGCTGTCCTCGCGCAGCAGATGCAGGATCGGATAGGGCGCCCGATTCGTATAGTTTTCGATGTCGTCGGGCTCGCTGCCTTCAAACTGGTAAGCCGGGTGAAAGCTCGCGATCTGAACGATCCCTTCGAGCCGAAGCTGCTTGATGAGCCGGTCGGCGAAAAACAGGCAATCGTTGAAGTCGAGAAAATCGCCGAGTGCGCGCGGCAGGATCAGCAGCGTGGTGTCGATGGCTTCCGGATCGGTCGCGATCAGTGTCTGAAGCTCGGCTTCGAGATCGGTCAACACGGCTTCCGTGTCGATGGCGTCGCTCACGGCATAGCGAATCTGCCCCTTCACATGCACGGCCTTCGCAAACGGACACAAATTGAGCCCGATCACCGCCTCGGTCAGCCAGTGACGGGTGGCGGCTACGACGGTATCGTGGGATTCGGCGGGTAACGGCATGGCGGGCGGCACAGCGGATAAAGTGCCATTCTAACGGCGCGGGTTCGCAGCGATTCGCGTCCAGCGCCAAATGTGGCGTCGAATAACGCGACGCGACTCGGTTTACTGCACCCGCGTCCCGCCGCATGCGGCGGCGATCAACTGCGCGGCGACCTTCGGCGCGGCCAGAATGGGCCCGCATCCCGGGCCGTAGGTCTGACTCGAGGCATACACGCCCTCGATCATCAAACCGAGCGCATCCGCAAGCGCCACCGGGTCATCGGCACCCGTTGCAGTTGTCAATTCGGTGAGGCGCGCCATCAAGCGCTGCTTGTTGCGGAACACGAACTGGCGCGCCGGATGCGCGGTGTCGGAAAACTCCACCGAAACATTCACGAAAGGACAACCCCGATAGTCGTCGATCGACGCTCGCACCGCGAGGTCGTCGAAATACTGTTGAAGCTGGCGCGCCGGTTCGCCCGGATGTTGGGCGAAACTCTTCTCCACGTAGTCGAAGAACTGCTCGTCCTTTTGCTCCAGATAAGCCATCACCAATTCGTCCTTCGACGAAAACTGGCGATACAGACTCATCTTGTTCACGCCGGCGCGCTCGACCACCGCGTCGACGCCGACCGCGCGCACGCCCTCGCGATAGAACAGCTCGCTCGCGGCGCGCAGCAAGTTCTGCTGCGCCTGCGGTCCGGCTGTCTGCGCGCTGCGCGCGCGCCGTGCGCGGGACTCACCGGTCGGCTTGAGGGTTTCGCTGTCGGACATGATGGCCACCTGAATTGAACTGACGCCTTGACATGTTACCGACCAGTAACTAATATCGCAACACCATTGTGACTGATCTGTCACAAGTCCTTTACGCGAACCGTAATAATACGAACGACGCAAGCCTGTTTTGGCGAAGCGTCGACTGGAGAACCAATGAACTGGGCGGCGAGACTGATTGGCGGACGCTTCCACTACGGCTGGCTGACCGTGGCGGTGGTGTTTCTGGTACTGCTGGCGGCGGCCGGAACGCGCGCCACGCCGAGTGTGATGATGGTGCCGCTCGAGCATCAATTCGGCTGGAGCCGCGCGACGATCTCGCTGGCCATTTCCGTGAACATCGCGCTGTACGGGCTGATGGGGCCATTCGCGGCGGCTGCGATGCAGCGCTTCGGGGTGCGGCCCACGCTGCTGGTCGCGCTCGGCACGATGGCCGCGGGCGTGGCGCTGTCATCGCTGATGACACATCCGTGGCAGATGGTGTTGATCTGGGGCGTGATGGTCGGCGGCTCGACGGGGGTCGCGGCGCTGTCATTGTCGGCGACCGTGGTGACGCGCTGGTTCACGACCCGCCGCGGCCTCGTGATGGGCATTCTCACGGCGAGTTCGGCCACCGGCCAACTGGTGTTCCTGCCGATGCTCGCGGCCATCGCCGAGCATTACGGCTGGCGCCAGGTCGTGTGGGTCGTCGCGCTGGCGGCGGCGATCGTGATTCCGCTGGTCGCATTTCTGTTGCCGGAACGCCCGGTGGACATGAAACTGCGCCCATATGGCGAACCGCACGACGCACCGGTCACGAGCACCGTCACCAAACAGAATCCGCTCGCCATTGCGTTTGGAACGCTCGCGATGGCGAGCAAGACGCGCGATTTCTGGCTGCTGTTCTTCAGTTTCTTCATCTGCGGCGCGAGCACCAACGGCTATGTCGGCACCCATCTGATCGCGATGTGCGGCGACTACGGCATGACCGAGGTGCAGGGTGCGTCGCTGCTCGCCGCGATGGGCATCTTCGATCTGTTTGGCACGACGTTGTCGGGTTGGCTGTCGGACCGCTTCAATAGCCGCGTGCTGCTGTTCTGGTATTACGGTCTGCGCGGCTTGTCGCTGATGTATCTGCCGCATGCGTTCGGTATCGACTTCTTTGGCTTGCCGCTGTTCGCGGTGTTCTACGGGCTCGACTGGATCGCCACAGTTCCGCCGACCGTGCGTCTCGCGACGGACGTGTACGGCAAGGAATCGGCGCCGGTAGTGTTCGGCTGGGTGGTCGCGGGCCACCAGCTCGGCGCGGCGTTCGCGGCGCTCGGCGCGGGCATGCTGCGCGCGAGCCTGGGCACTTATACGGTGGCGTCGATGATTTCGGGTGGCCTGTGCCTCGTCGCCGCGGTGATCGTGTTGCGGATCAACCGGCCGGCGAAGGTGCCGGAGCCCCAAGCGGTATAAAGCTGGGCGCCGCGAGCGCGATAAAGCAACAAGCAACGGCCCCAAACGGGCCGTTTTTTTGCAGCCAACGTGGAAACAAACTGCTCGCTTATTGGACCGCGTGCGCCGAAGCCCGGTTATGCTATGTCACCTCGGGCAGCCGCCCGGCGATCATGAATTTCGACCGAGAGAAGCGCATGGCCAACAAACCCGCCCCTACCGAAGTTGCCATTCACGAGCTTATTGGAGGCCGCTGGAGCCCGCGCGCGTATTCGAGCGAGCCGGTCAGCCGCGAGCATCTGCGCTCCGTGCTCGAAGCAGCACGCTGGGCGCCGTCTTCGTACAACGCGCAACCGTGGCGCTTTCTTGTATTCGATCGCAGCGTCGACGAAGTTTCGTTCAAGCAGGCTTTCGCGACGCTGGTGCCGTTCAACCAGGGCTGGAATTCGCGCGCGCCGGTGCTGATCGCCGTGACTGTGCACACGCTGACCAGCAAGGGCGAAGTGAATCGCTGCGCCCAGTACGACGCGGGCGCCGCCGCGATGGCGCTGGTGTTGCAGGCGCATGCGCTCGGACTTGCCGCGCATCAGATGAGCGGTTTCGACCCGAACGCGTTCCGCACGGCGTTCGCGCTGCCGAACGACGTGGACGCAATCGCGATCATTTCGCTCGGCCATTACGGTGAGATCGACAAGCTGGATCCGGTGCTGCGCGAACGTGAGAAGTCGGTGCGCCAGCGTCTGCCGCTGGCGGATATCGCCTACGGCGGCGGCTGGAAAAAAGCCCTCTGAGCGGCTTGCCGCGCTCGGTGCAAAGCAAAATGCGCGGCGCCGTCCGCGCGTTTTTTATTCCGCGCCGTCCGCGACGCTCGACAGCGGCGTCGCCACATGCTCTAGCGATTTGCGCTCCGCATCCACGCCCCAGATCGCCGCGACCACGGCTGCCACGAGCATCAGCCCCGACCCGACCAGATAGCCCGAGAACACTTCGCTGCGCTGGTGCGTGTCGATCAGCCGGCCAAAGAACGCCGGCCCGATAATGCCGCCGAGCGCCGTCCCGAACGCATAAAAGACCGCAATCGCCAGCGCGCGGATTTCGAGCGGAAACGATTCGCTGACCGTCAGATAAGCCGAACTCGCCGCCGCCGACGCGAAGAAGAAAATCACCATCCAGGCAATCGTCTGCGTGACGACGGTGAGCATCTGCTGCTCGAACAGATAGCCGCTCAACGTCAGCAGGATCGCGGACATGCCGTAGGTCACCGCGATCATCTTGCGTCGTCCGATCACGTCGAAGAGCCGGCCGAGCAGCAGCGGGCCGAGAAAATTGCCGAGTGCGAAGGGCAGCAGATACCAGCCGATGTGATCGCCCGGCACCTGATAGAAATCGGTGAGCACGAGCGCGTAGGTGAAGAAAATCGCGTTGTAGAAGAACGCCTGCGCGGTCATCAGCGTTAGGCCGACCAGCGCGCGGCGTCGATGTACATTGAAAAGCGTGTGAAATACCTCGCGCAGCGGCGTATGTCCGCGTGCGCGCAGCCGCAGTCGCGTCAGTTGGTCGTCGGACAGCGCGTGGCCTTCACGGTGAAAACGCGCCTCGATTCCTTCGACGATCGAGCGCGCGTCGCGCTCGTCACCGTGCGTGAGTAGCCAGCGCGGGCTTTCGGGAATCCAGATGCGCATTGGCAAAATCCCCAGCGCCAGCACCGCGCCGATAAAGAAGCACGCGCGCCAGCCCAAGTCGGCAGGCAGGAGATTCGGATCGAGCAGCACCAGCGAGCCCGCCGCGCCAAGGCCGGCGCCCACCCAGAACGTGCCGTTGATGCCCAGATCGGTCCAGCCGCGTACCCGGGCCGGTGTGAACTCCTGAATCGTCGAATTGATTGCCGTATATTCGCCCCCGATCCCCGCGCCGGTCAGGAAACGAAACAGCAGGAAGCTACCCAGATTCCACGAGAACGCGGTCGCCGCGGTGGCGGCCAGATAGAGCGCGAGCGTGATGAAAAACAGCTTACGCCGGCCGAGCCGGTCGGTCAGCCAGCCGAAACCGAGCGCGCCGAGCACCGCGCCGGCAATATACGCGCTGCCCGCGAGACCCACGTCGGCGTTGGAAAAGTGCAACGATGGGCTGGATTTCAACGCACTCGCGACAGCGCCCGCCAAGGTCACCTCCAGACCGTCAAGCAGCCACGTCACGCCCAGTGCCACCACGATCAGCGAGTGAAAGCGGCCCCACGGCAGCCGGTCGAGCCGCGAGGGCAGGTCCGTTTCGATAATTGTGGCGGTTTTCTCGTGAACAGCGGCAGTCGGCGGCGCGCTCATTGCTTGAAATCTCCTCAATCCGGAAATTTGGCGGCGTATCCTGTCGAAAGGAGCAATATTCGTTCCGTCGATCGACACATTGCGATACCGCGGCCGTCGTGAAAACGTAAGTTGATGCTGATCGAGCTTTCGTGATACAAAGCCGCTCCCCTTTCTGTCCGCGCCAGCCGTGAGCGGCGATTCCTGCCATGAACTATTGCGCGATTGACTTCGGTACTTCCAACTCGGCCGTGGCCGTGCCTGACGGCGCTCTGCTGAAGCTCGCGCCGGTCGAGGGCGCCTACACGACGCTGCCCACCTCGGTCTTTTTCAATACCGACGAAGATACCCGCGAATTCGGGCGGGCGGCGCTGGCCGCCTACATCGACGGTTTCGACGGCCGGCTGATGCGCTCGATGAAGAGCATCCTCGGCTCTCCGCTCGCCGAAAACTCCACGGATCTGGGCGACGGCTCCGCGATCAAGTACACGGATGTGATCGCGATTTTCGTCGATCACCTGAAGCGCTCGGCCGAAACGAGCGCCGGTGGCCCGATCAATCGCGCAGTGCTGGGGCGCCCGGTGTTTTTCGTCGACGACGATCCGCGCGCCGATCAGATGGCGCAGCAGCAGCTCGAAGCCGCCGCGCGCTCGGCCGGTCTGCGGGAGATTCACTTTCAGTATGAGCCGATCGCGGCCGCGTTCGACTACGAATCGCATCTGACGGAAGAGGGGCTGGTGCTGGTGGCCGATATCGGCGGCGGCACGTCGGACTTTTCGCTGGTGCGCGTCGGGCCGGAGCGCATGAAGCGCGTCGAGCGCAAGGACGACGTGCTGGCCCACCACGGCGTGCACGTCGCGGGCACGGACTTCGACCGCCGTGTCGAACTGGCGACGATCCTGCGCGAACTCGGCTATCAATCGCTCGATCCGGAAGGGCGCGAGATTCCGAACCGGATCTATTTCGACCTGGCGACCTGGCACCTGATCAACACGGTCTATGCGCCGAAGCGCGTCAGCGAACTCGCGTTGATGCGGCACCTGTTCACCGAGGTCAAGCACCACGACCGCCTGATGCGCGTCGTGGAACGCCGCCTCGGGCATGCGCTGGCGGCGCATGCGGAAGAGGCGAAGATCGGCGTGGCGGCGGGCGGCGAGACTTTGATCGATCTCGACGAAGTGGAAGACGACCTGCGCCTCGCGTTCGACGAAGCCCAGCTCATCCAGGCCGGTCAGGACGAAACGCAGCGCATCGTGCAGGCGGCGCGCGACACGGTCCAGGCGGCCGGCGTCGCGCCGCGCGACGTCGGCGCGATTTACTTTACGGGTGGCTCGACTGGTTTGGCGTTTCTATCGGGCGCATTGGCGGCGGCGTTTCCGGATGCTAAAGCGGTATTCGGCGATCGCCTCGCCAGCGTCGCGACGGGACTCGGTATTCACGCGCGGCGTTTGTTCGGTTAACCAACACAAACTAATCGGCCGCATACTGCGGAGTTAATCCGCGCATTCAGTTCCGACGGATATAAAAAAACCCCGCCGAGGCGGGGTTTTTTTGCGTCCAGAAGGAAGCGTGTTGCTTACACCGGCTTGATGTTAGCAGCTTGCTTGCCCTTCGGGCCCGTCTTCACTTCAAACGTAACCTTTTGGTTTTCTTGCAGCGTCTTGAAGCCTTCCGTGCGGATTTCCGAGAAATGCGCGAACAGATCTTCGCCGCCGCCGTCCGGCGTGATGAAGCCAAAGCCCTTTGCGTCATTGAACCACTTGACGGTACCGGTTTCCATATTACTTGTTCCTAAAGATGGTAAATAAGGCCGAAGCCCAGAGGGTGCATGAAAATCAAGGAAGGGGGTAATGGGACCAACCGGAGTACCGTTGATGGGCGAACTACGAAAGACCAATTCACTCGCCGCTTGAAATCCTGCCCGGACGTTATACGGCGATTTTGAGAGAAGGTCAACAGTCTCCTCAAATCTTTACGAATACTTGGGCTCTTGGTACGGTTTTTGCTTACAAAGCTTGCTATTCGTCCGAATTTTTAACCAGGGAGAACCCTTCGCTGCAGCAAGACGGTGCAACCGTTAAACTACGCGCCGCGCGACGGTTGCACCTTTCGAGAATGTATCCGTCGCGTATGCATGCGCGTCACCCGTCTCCCAACGCCATAAGCGATGTCACGCGGTGCCGACATGGTTCTGATACAGGAGAAGATGTGAAAAGTTCTATACAACGGAACATCGGGCCGTTCGCGCTTTTGCTGACCGGCTTGGGTTCGATCATCGGATCGGGCTGGCTGTTCGGCGCGTGGAAGGCTGCAAAAATTGCCGGCCCCGCTGCCATTTGCGCATGGGTCATCGGCGCGGTCGTGATTCTCGCGATTGCGCTGACCTACGCGGAACTCGGCGCGATGTTCCCGGAATCCGGCGGCATGGTGCGTTACGCGCGCTATTCGCACGGTGCGCTGGTCGGCTTCATCAGCGCGTGGGCCAACTGGATCGCGATCGTTTCGGTGATTCCGATCGAAGCGGAAGCGTCCATTCAATATATGAGTACGTGGCCCTATCCCTGGGCGCATGCGCTATTCGTCGGCGGATCGTTGACCACGAACGGGCTGTTGCTGTCGGCCGGGCTCGTGATCATTTACTTCCTGCTGAACTACTGGGGCGTGAAGCTGTTCGCGCGCGCCAATTCGGCGATCACGATCTTCAAGTTCCTGATCCCCGGCGCGACGATCCTCGGCTTGATGCTGACCGGCTTCCACAAGGAAAACTTCGGCGAAGTGAGCACGTTCGCGCCGTATGGCTGGTCCTCCGTGCTGACGGCGGTGGCGACGAGCGGCATCGTGTTCGCGTTCAACGGCTTCCAGAGCCCGATCAACCTCGCCGGTGAGGCGCGCAATCCGGCCAAGAGCGTGCCGTTCGCGGTGATCGGCTCGATCCTGCTCGCGCTGGTGATCTACGTGTTGCTGCAAATCGCGTATATCGGCGCGGTGAACCCGAGCGACGTGATGAAGGGCTGGAGCCACTTCAACTTCGCATCGCCGTTCGCGGAACTCGCGATCGCGCTCAACCTGAACTGGCTGGCGATCCTGCTGTACGTCGACGCATTCGTCAGCCCGAGCGGTACCGGTACGACCTATATGGCGACCACCACCCGCATGATCTACGCGATGGAGCGCAACAACACGATGCCGAAGATGTTCGGCAACGTCCACCCATTCTATGGCGTGCCGCGTCAGGCGATGTGGTTCAACCTGTTCGTGTCGTTTATTTTCCTGTTCTTCTTCCGCGGCTGGAGTTCGCTGGCGGCGGTGATTTCGGTCGCCACCGTGATCTCGTACCTGACGGGGCCGATCAGCCTGATGGCGTTGCGCCGCGCGGCGACCGACCTGGAGCGTCCGCTGCACATCGTCGGCATGAAGCTGATCGCGCCGTTCGCGTTCGTGTGCGCGTCGCTGATCCTGTACTGGGCCAGGTGGCCGCTCACCGGCGAAATCATTCTGCTGATGGTCGTCGCGCTGCCGGTGTACTTCTACTTCCAGGCGAAGTCGGGTTTTGCCGGCTGGGGCCGCGATCTGAAGGCGGCATGGTGGCTGGTCGCTTACCTGCCCATCATGGCGATTCTGTCGCTGATCGGCAGCAAGGAATTCGGCGGCTTCGGCATCCTGCCGTACGGCTGGGACATGCTGGTGGTGATTGCTTTCTCGCTGGTGTTCTACTACTGGGGCGTCAATAGCGGCTACCGCTCCGAGTACCTGGAAGAGCGTCAGACCCACGACGAAGTGCTCGAAGGCATGGGCGCGCACTAAGCGCCGCGCTCAGCCAGTCGGCCGGATCGCGCTTCGGTCCAAACGTTAAAAAGCCCGCCTGAGTTGCTCAGGCGGGCTTTTTTCGTGAGTGCCCGGCGGTGCAGAGTCAGGTGGTGCCGAACACGTAGTTCGTCATCGCGAGCGAGCGCTGGTAAGTGCCGAGCGACTGGATCGCCAGCAAATAATCGTCGTCCGCCGCTCCCAGTGCAGCGAATACCGGCAAGAGATGCTCGTCGGTCGGATGCATCAGCACGGCGTGCGGGGCCTGGCGCCGATAGTCCAGCAGCGCGTCGACGTCGTGCGCGGCGAGCTTTGCCTCGAACCAGTCGGTGAATTCAGTGACGCGCGGGTCGGCATCTTCAGGGCGCGCGGAGAAGTCGGCGGCGCGCAGATTGTGCGTGATCTGGCCGGAGCCGATCACCATCACGCCGTCGTCTTTCAGCGCGCGCAGCGCGCGGCCCACGCGGAAATGGTGCGCGGCGTCCTTGTGCGGCTGGATCGACAACTGCGCGATCGGCAAGTCGGCATGCGGAAACATCAGCAGCATCGGCACCCACGCGCCGTGATCGAGCCCGTGCGGCTGGACGTCCGCGAGGATGCCGCTCTCCCCGAGCAGCGTGGCCGCGCGGCGCGCGACCTCGGGCGCACCCGGCGCTGGGTACTGAATTTCGTACAACTGACGTGGAAAGCCGTAGAAATCGTGGATGGTTTCCGGCGCGGTGGCGGTGCTCGCCAGCGGCTCGGCGGTTCCCCAGTGTGCCGACAACATCAGCACGGCTTCCGGACGCGGTAGTTGGGCACTCAGCGCGCCGAATTCCGCGGACGGCATCGACGGATCGATCGGCAGCGTGGGTGCGCCGTGGGAAAGGAAAAGCGAGGGTAGGCGGTTCATGGCAGCAACGCAGCCGCGAGGACGCGGCGCAGAGGTTGTATTGCAACCACTATAAGCCCGCACTGTAGTTTGATAAACGGGCAAAAACAGAATTGATTATGTCGAGGCTGTTTTCAATTGGCGCGGGGTGGAGCATGCGCGCCCCATGCCACAGGAAGCCCGCGCGTTACTCTTGAGCGCCCCGCAAACCCGCCCACGCGGGTGACAAAGCCGGCCCCAGCGCGAATAGATCCAGCACACGCGCGACGGTGTGATCGACCATTTCGTCAATCGACGCAGGCTGGTTGTAGAACGCGGGCAGTGGCGGGAAGATCACGCCGCCCATTTCGGTGACGGCGGTCATATTGCGCAGATGCGCGAGATTGAACGGCGTTTCGCGCACAAGCAGCACGAGGCGGCGGCGCTCCTTGAGCGTGACATCGGCCGCGCGCGTGATCAGATTGTCGGAAAAACCGTGCGCGACGCTCGCGAGCGTTTTCATCGAGCAGGGGGCGACCACCATGCCGTCGGTGGCAAACGAGCCGGACGCGATGCTCGCGCCGACGTCGCGCACCGAATGGACGACATCCGCGAGCGGATGCACGTCATCTTTGCCCAACTGGAGTTCGTGCTGGATATTGAGCCAGCCTGCGTTCGAAATCAGCAGGTGGCTCTCGACGCCGCCTAGCCGACGCAGCGTCTCGAGTAACCGGATGCCGTAGATGGCCCCGGTTGCACCGGTGATCGCGACGATCAGCCGGTGTGGCACCGCTGGGCGTGTTTCCATGGCTTGCGGCGCCTTGATGATGCGGATACGTGGAGCGCGCAGCTGCTCAGGCCGCGGCGAACAGTTGCTGCAGTTCGCCCGATTCGTACATTTCCATCATGATGTCCGAACCGCCGATGAATTCGCCCTTCACGTAGAGCTGCGGAATGGTCGGCCAGTTCGAGAACACCTTGATACCCTGGCGGACTTCGTCGTCTTCGAGCACGTTGACGGTTTTGATTTCGCCGGCGCCGCACGCTTTCAGAATCTGGATAGCGCGGCCCGAAAAGCCGCACATCGGGAACTGGGCGGTGCCCTTCATGAAGAGGACGATGTTGTTATCGTCGACGATTTGCTTGATGCGTTGTTGCGTATCCATGACTGACCTTGCGGTTCCGTGATGTGTGGGGAATAGGCTGAAATGATAGCGGATTTCGGTACGCGTGGCCGAGGGACGTCTTGTCCGTGTGTCGACTGTGGGTATTCAGATCATGCAGCAGGCTAGCCGCCGAGCCTGCCGCCGCTGATCCGCTCGATACCGGCGAGATCCCGTTCCGAGCATACCCGCGCGAAACCTTGCGTGCTGAGCAGCCCACGCACGGCTTCAGCCTGGTCGTAGCCGTGCTCGATCCATAATGCGCCATTCACGGCGAGGCGTGCGGGCGCGCCCGCAATGATCGTGCGGATCGCGCTGAGGCCATCGGCTTCATCGGTGAGCGCGCCGCGCGGCTCGAAGCGCAGATCGCCTTCCGACAGATGCGGATCGCCGCAGGCGATATACGGCGGATTGCTGACGATCAAGTCGAAGCGCAGCGCGGGGTCGAGCGAGTCGTACCAGTCGCTTCGATCGAGCGCGACGACGCCGCCCTGGCGTTTCGCATCCAGCAGGCGAGCGGCGTTGCGCACGGCCACCGCCAGCGCCTCGGCGGAGTGGTCGAGCGCCCACACCTGCGCGTCGGGCCGCGTCGCCGCAATCGCCACGGCAATCGCGCCGGTGCCGGTGCCGAGATCGAGCACGCGGGGCCGCGAGATGTTTTCGAGTGTGGCCAGCGCGGTCTCGACCAGCAATTCGGTTTCCGGACGCGGAATCAGCACGTGCGGCGTGACTTCGAAGTCCAAACCGAAAAACTCCCGCGCGCCGACCAGTTGTGCGACCGGTTCCCCCGCCATGCGCCGCGCTTCCAGCGCCTGGTAACGCTCGACGCTCGCGCGTTCGAGTGGTTCGTCGCCGCGCGTGATCAGCTGCGTGCGCCTCCAGCCGAGCACGTGCGTGAGCAGAATCCGCGCTTCTGATGGCGGCAGCGGCGACGCGCGCAACAGCGCGTCGGCCGTTGCCGAAGTCTCCGGTGTGGCCGGATGGGCCGGGTGGTCTGGCTTGGCGGGCATCATTGGCAGCGTCAGTCCGCGTCGCCGAGCGAGGCGAGCAATTCAGCCTGATGCTCGCTGACCAGCGCCGCGATCAGCTCGTCCAGATCGCCGTCCATGATCGCGTCGAGGCGATAGAGCGTCAGATTGATCCGATGGTCGGTCAGACGCCCCTGCGGGAAGTTGTACGTGCGAATCCGCTCCGAACGGTCGCCGGAGCCGATCAGGTTCTTGCGCGTGGCGGCTTCCTTCGCCTGCTGCTCGTGCGACTGCTTGTCCTTGATGCGCGCGGCCAGCACCTTCAGCGCGCGGTCCTTGTTCTTGTGCTGCGAGCGGTCGTCCTGACATTCGACGACGATGCCGGTCGGCAAGTGCGTGACGCGCACCGCGGAGTCGGTCTTGTTGATGTGCTGGCCGCCCGCGCCCGACGCGCGGAACGTGTCGATGCGCAGATCGGCGGGATTGATCTCGACTTCGCCGATTTCGTCGGCTTCCGGCATTACCGCGACCGTGCAGGCGGACGTGTGGATGCGCCCCTGCGTTTCGGTGGCCGGCACACGCTGCACGCGATGGCCGCCGGATTCGAACTTGAGCTTCGAATACGCGGCCTCACCGGCGATCCGCACGATCACCTCCTTGTAGCCGCCGAGATCCGATTCGCTCGCCGACATCATCTCGACCTGCCAGCGATTGCGCTCGGCAAAGCGCAGGTACATGCGCAGCAGATCGCCCGCGAACAGCGCGGACTCGTCGCCGCCCGTGCCAGCGCGGATTTCGACGAAGATGTTGCGGTCGTCGTTCGGGTCTTTCGGCAGCAGCATCTTCTGCAGCTCGGCGCCGAGCTTGTCCATGCGCTCGCGCGCCGCGCGGATTTCCTCTTCCGCGAAGTCGCGCATCGAGGTGTCCGCCAGCAGTTCCTGCGCGGTTTGAGCGTCGTTCATTGCATGACGCCACAGCGCATAATGCTCGACCACCGGTCCAAGCTCGGCATGTTCGCGTGTCAGCTTGCGGTATTGGTCGAGATTCGAGGTGATGTCCTCGCGGCTCAACAGGTCGTTCAGTTCGGCCAGCCGCGTGGTGAGCTGGTCGAGCTTGCGTTGCATGCTCGTTTTCATCGGACGGGTTTCGGAGCGGGCTCCGGCAAGGACGGCGACTAGGGGAAGTGGGCGGATGCCCTGAACGGAAGCACATCGCGCGCCACTTGCGGGCGGCGCGACAGCGCGGCGCTGACTGCGCCGCTAACGCTCCGTGGAACCGGAGTGCTTGTAGAAACCGCTCATCAGTTCGATGAGCGTGTCACGGTTTTCGCTGCTCGCGCGGTTGAGCGCGTGCGTGGGGCCGTGGATCAGCTTGTTGGTGAGCGCTTGCGACAACGCTTCGAGCACCGCTGCTGGATCGTCGCCGCGCGCGAGCATTTTCTGTGCACGTTCGACTTCGGCGCGGCGCAGCACGTCGGCCTGCGTATGCATGTGACGGATGACAGGGACGATGCTGCGCGCGTCGAGCCATTGCATGAAATTCTGCACGCGCGTTTCGATGATCGACTCGGCCTGCGCGACTGCGGCTTGCCGCGACGCATTGCCTTCGCGGACGATCGCGCCGAGGTCGTCGACGGTGTACAGGAATACGTCTTCCAGCTGGCCGGCTTCGGGTTCGATATCGCGCGGAACGGCCAGGTCGACCATGAAGATCGGCCGGTGACGACGAGCTTTGACCGCCCGCTCGACCGCGCCGAGGCCGATGATCGGTAACGTGGACGCAGTGCACGACACGATGATGTCGAACTCGTGCATGCGCGTCGGCAGTTCCGACAGCGGAATAGCCCGGCCGTTGAAGCGCTCGGCGAGACGCGAACCGCGCTCGGCCGTGCGATTGGCGACCACCAGTTCACGCGGGTGCTGCGCGGCGAAGTGGGTCGCGCACAATTCGATCATTTCGCCCGCGCCGATGAACAGCACGCGCTGATTGGAAATCTTGTCGAAAATGCGCTGCGCGAGCCGCACCGCGGCCGCCGCCATGGAAACCGATTGGGCGCCGATCTCAGTCGTGCTGCGCACTTCCTTCGCGACCGCGAAGGTGCGCTGGAACAACTGGTTCAGATAGGTGCCGAGCGCGCCGGCTTCGGACGCGGTGCGCACCGCATCCTTCATTTGTCCGACGATTTGCGTCTCGCCCAGCACCATGGAGTCGAGCCCCGACGCGACGCGGAATGCGTGGCGAACCGCTTCGGACTGCGGCAGCGCATAGACGTGCGGCGCCAGTTCGTCGATCGGCAGGTTGTGGTACTTCGAAAACCACTGGACTGCGGCTTCGCGCGCGGCGTGGTCGTCGGTGGCGCAATAGAGCTCGGTGCGATTGCAGGTGGACAGAATCGCCGCTTCCGGCGCCGTGCGGGCCGTGCGGCCGAGCCAGACGCCTTTGAACGTCTCCAATGCAGGCTTGATCTGTTCGAGCGGAAACGCCACGCGTTCGCGCAAGGCGACAGGCGCAGTGTGGTGATTGATTCCGATCGTTAGAAGCTGCATTTTGGGGAGCTATGGTTTGGCTAAACATTATAGCGTTTCCACGATTCTTACATCTTGGACGCGTCTTCCTGCGCAGCGGCGTCCTGTGGGATGGCGTCGAGCTGATAGCCGTAGCCGTAGACCGGCGTCAGGCTATAGCCAAGCTCGGGGCGCAACTGAAGTTTGCTGCGCACGCGCGACGCGTGCGTGTCGATGGTGCGCGACTTCACGTCGCGACGGCGTGCCCACACGGTTTCGAGAATATGCGCGCGCGACACCGGGCGCGCCAGATTGTTGAACAGCATCAACGCAAGGCGGAATTCCTTTGGGGTCAGGATCACCGTCCTGTTGCGGTAGGTGACGGCGAAGTGCGCCGCGTCGAACGCATAACCGCCGATGGTGTCGCGCCGCCGGTTGGCCGGCCGCCGCAGTCCCGCGCGGCGCAAGAGCGCGTCCACCCGCGCCAGCATCTCCGGGCCGCGAACCGGTTTGCTCAGGCAGTCGTCGGCGCCGGCATGCAGTGCGGCGACGATCTGGCTCTCGCGCGGCGCCGACATCAGCACGATGACCGGCAGGCTTGGCAGGATGGAGCGCGCGCGCGGGATCACGTCTTCGGCCGGGTGGTCGCCGGCCCAGTTTTCGGTGATCAGAAGGTCGAAGAATTCGTCGTTGGCGCGATGCAGGAACGACGCGCTGGTGGTGAAGTGCTGGCACACATGGCCGCCGGCGAAGATCAGCCGGTCGACCAGTTTGGCGTGTTGGACATCCGGTTCGATGAGGGCGATTCGCATGGCGCGGCTTCAGGTTGGCGACGACTGGGAGGCGGCTTGTCCGTGAGGCCTGCCCAACTTGCCTAACATCACCCCGACCCCTAAACTCAACCGCTATGCGGAAAGCGCCGCGCTGAACTTCAAGTTAATGAGACAAAAAATGCTAGCTGTCCTCAACCCCTGCGCCTATCAGACGAATCTGAAAATGCGCGGGGCCGCTCGCTGATGGGGTGGCCCGGCATCGTCGTGTTGGGGGCGGCAATCGGTCTGGCGGGGTGGTGGTTCCATCCGCTGCGCCGTGCGAGCCGCGCCGGTTGGTGGATGGCGCTGCTGGCCGGCGTGCTCGGCGCGGCGGTCGCGCGCATGGCCGGCAACGTGACAGGTCTCTTTCATGACGGCGATACGCTCGAATGGCCGGTATGCACCGCCATCGCATTGATCGCCGTTGCCGCGACGGTCGGCTTGCTTTCCCGTCGATAAATACTTGCAGGTGAATCCGATGAATGCCCGACTCCCCGAAACTTCCTCCATTCCCGAACGCCTCGCGAGCTTGCGCAGCGCGATGGCGCGCGAAGGCGTGGCCGCCTATCTGGTGCCGTCCGCGGACCCGCATCTGTCCGAATATCTGCCCGAGCGCTGGCAGGGACGCCTGTGGCTGTCCGGTTTCACCGGTTCGGCCGGCACGCTGGTCGTCACCGCCGACTTCGCCGGCGTCTGGACGGACAGCCGCTATTGGGAGCAGGCCAACGCCCAACTGGCCGGCACCGGCGTTCAGCTTATGAAGATGACCGGCGGCCAGCAAACCGCGCCGCATGTCGACTGGCTCGCGCAGAATGTGGCGGCGGGCGGCACGGTCGGCGTGGACGGCGCAGTGCTCGGTCTGGCGGCGGCGCGGGCGTTGAGCGAGGCGCTCAGCGCGCGCGGCGTGCAACTGCGCACCGACGTCGATCTGTTCGACGCAATCTGGCCGCAGCGTCCATCGCTGCCGACAGCCACCGTGTTCGAACACGCCGCGCCGCACGCGAGCGTCGAGCGTGCGGAAAAGCTCGCGCGGATTCGCCAGGCAATGGCGGACAAGGGCGCGCAATGGCATTTCGTCTCCACGCTCGACGACCTCGCGTGGCTGCTGAATTTGCGCGGCGCCGACGTCAGCTATAACCCGGTATTCGTCGCGCACGCGTTGATCGGCGTCGATCGCGTGGCGCTCTTCGTCGCCGACGGCAAAGTGTCGCCGGAGCTGGCCGACTTGCTGGCGCGGGACGGCATCAGCGTCGAGGCGTATGCGAAGGCCGCGGACGCGCTCGCCGCGCTGCCCGCCGGCAGCACGCTGCTGATCGACCCGCGCCGCATCACCTATGGATCATTGCAATCGGTGCCGTCGACGGTCAAGGTGGTCGAAGCCGTCAATCCGTCCACTTTCTTCAAATCGTGCAAGACCGCGGCGGAATCCGAGCATGTGCGCGCGACGATGGAGCAGGACGGCGCGGCGCTAGCCGAATTCTTCGCGTGGTTCGAAAGTGCGTTGGGCCGCGAGACCATCACCGAGCTGACCATCGACGAACGCCTGACGGCAGCGCGCGCGCGTCGTCCGGGCTTCGTGTCGTTGAGCTTCGCGACGATTGCGGGCTTCAACGCGAACGGCGCGATGCCGCACTACCGCGCGACCCAGGAAGCGCATTCGGTGATCGAGGGCAACGGCCTGTTGCTGATCGACTCCGGCGCGCAGTATCTGAGCGGCACCACCGACATCACGCGGGTCGTGCCGATCGGCACCCCCAGCGACGCGCAGCGGCGCGATTTCACGATCGTGCTCAAGGGCACGATGGCGTTGTCGCGCGCGCAATTCCCGCGCGGCATCCGTTCGCCGATGCTCGACGCGATCGCCCGCGCGCCCATCTGGGACGCCGGCGCCGATTACGGCCACGGCACCGGTCACGGGGTGGGCTACTTCCTGAACGTGCACGAAGGGCCGCAGGTGATCTCGCATTACGCGCCGGCCGAACCTTGGACCGCGATGGAAGAGGGGATGATCACATCGGTCGAACCGGGCATCTACCGGCCGGGCAAGTGGGGCGTGCGGATCGAAAACCTCGTGCTGAACGTGCCGGCCGGGAAGACCGAGTTCGGCGACTTCCTCAGGTTCGAGACGCTGACGCTGTGTCCGATCGACACGCGCTGCCTCGACCTGTCGCTGCTGCGCGACGACGAGCGCGCGTGGCTCAACGCGTATCACGAGACGGTGCGCGCGCGGCTGTCGCCGCATGTGTCCGGCGACGCGAAAGCGTGGCTCGAGTTGCGCACGCAACCCATCTGAGCGCGGCAACGACTTGGCTAACGGAGAATGCATGGCGATCAAGGCAGTGGTGTTCGATTTCGGCGGCGTGCTGATCGACTGGAGTCCCGAGTATCTGTATCGCGAACTGATCCCTGACGAAACCGAGCGCCACTGGTTTCTGACTCACGTCTGCTCGATGGACTGGGTGATCCGCCAGGACGGCGGCCAGCCGATCGTCGAGGCCACCGACGAGCTGATCGCAAAGTTTCCCGATCACGCGGCGCTGATCCGCGCGTTCTACGAGCGCTGGCACGAGATGGTGGCCGGCGTGCTGGAAGAGGGTGTCGCGATCATGGAAAAGCTCGAAGCCGCCGGCGTGCCGCTGTTCGGGCTGACCAACTGGTCGGCCGAGACCTTTCCGTATGCTTGGGAGCATTACCCGGTGCTGCGACGGTTTCGCGACATCGTCGTGTCGGGACGGGTGAAGCTGGTGAAGCCCGATCCGGCGATCTTCGCGGCCATGCGCGAGCGGATCGACGCGCAAATGCCGGGCATTCAGCCAGCCGAACTGGTTTTTATCGACGACAATCCGAAGAACGCGCAGGCCGCGACGGCGCTCGGATGGCACGGCGTGCATCACACGAGCGCGGCGCAAACCGAGGCGAAGTTGCGCGAGTTGGGATTGCCGGTTTGAGGATCAGGTCCGATTGATGCCGAGAAGGGCGCTTGCGGTTCGCGCGGCGCCCGTTTTGCATGCGGCCTACTGACCCAACAGATTCTTCAACGCGTTCTCGAGCCCTTTCACGGTCTGCCCGGCGCCTTTGGCCACGTCTTCGACGCTCACGCCTAGCGCCTTTGCGAAGCCGGTACCGATGCGCGTCATGATGCCGTCCCGCACCGAAAATTTCGGGTCGCGCAAATCCCCATCCAGAACGAAGTGCAGCGTGATGTCGCCGTTGTGCGCCTTGAGCGCGGCGACCGCTGCCTTGGTCGGAATCGACAGGAAGGTATCGAGCGGATTGCCGCTGTCGGTGAGTTGCAGATTGTGGACCGTCACCGTGCCGGGTGCGTGCAACTGATAGTTGCGTACCGTCGACTCGACCGTCAGGTCGACCGTGCCGCCTGTCACCTGGGTTCTCGCGCCGGCCTTTTTCAGCAGATATGGATCGAGCGTGACGATATCGACGCCGTGCAGTTTGCTGATGGTCTGCGAATCCCGGCTGGCGATTTTGATCC
This sequence comes from Paraburkholderia sp. RL18-085-BIA-A, assembly GCF_046027075.1. NCBI lineage: Bacteria > Pseudomonadati > Pseudomonadota > Betaproteobacteria > Burkholderiales > Burkholderiaceae > Paraburkholderia > Paraburkholderia sp. RL18-085-BIA-A. Next base: position 88,094 of record NZ_JARESU010000019.1, read on the forward strand.
AGCCGCCGAACGACACGGTGCCGGTGTGCGCCGGGCCTTTGATCGAGCCGCTGACACTGACCCGGGTCGGCTCGCTGAGCGCGGGCAATTGCAGGTTGTCGACGCTCGCGTTAGCGTTGCTGACCGTCACCTTGAACGCGGGCGGCCCGACGGTCATGTCGTAGAAATGGAAGTTGCCCTGTTCGAAGCTGATGTGATCGACCTGCTTGTCGTTCGAAATGGGTGCGACCGGGCCGCCGGCTTCTTGATCGGGGCGGTTCAGCGATTCCCGCAGATTCGGCAGCAAGTTGAGCGAGCCGTCCTTTGTGCGCAGCACGGCCAGGTCGAAACCGCGCACCACCACGCTGCGGATATGCATGCGCCGCGCGAGCAGATCGTGGATGTCGGGAGTGAGGGTGATCTCGTCCGCCCTGAGCGGGGCACCGGCCGGCCAGTTGGGCGGCGCCTTGAGGAGCACGTTCGTGAGATGGACCGCGGTGAGGCTCACGTCGACGCTTTCGGCGCTGCCGAGCGGCCCGAGCGCCGCCACCACGCGATCCTTGACCTGCTGCTGCGCGAACCGCAAGCCGCCGATCACCACGACGATCAACACCAGCAATACGCCGCCCACGGCGACGATCCAGCGGTTGCCTTTCGACATCGCCATGCTTGCCTCCTCGTCATCACTTGCGTGGTGGGCTGTGACTGGCTATTGCGCGTGCTGATTCTGGCGGAACGGCTGCGCTCGCGGAACGACGACATGTATCACGCTGTGGCACGCAATACGTGTGCCCTGGCGCGCATTCCGCTCATGCCGTTTATTCCGCTTGTTCCGGTGATGCGAGGGATGTGCGGCGTGCGCTTGACCGGAACAACAACCCGCGCAACTACCGGAAAAGCGATAGAGGAAACGCTTGGCGGCAAGGCGCGCGAACGACGGTCAAGCGACTCTGAAAAAATGGACCTGCAAACGAGACCAACAAAGCGGACCAACAAAGCGGACCAACAAAGCGGACCAACAAAGCGGACCAACAAAGCGGACCAACAAAGCGGACCAACAAAGCGCGGCCTGCTCCCAACCCACAAGAACAGGCCGCGGCTCGCCACCTTACCGCGTGATCGGCTTGTAACGCAGACGCTTCGGCCGCGCCCCTTCTTCACCGAGACGCGCACGCTTGTCCGCCTCGTATTCCTGGTAGTTGCCGTCGAAGAACGTGATTTGCGAATCGCCTTCGAACGCGAGGATGTGCGTCGCGATCCGGTCGAGGAACCAGCGATCGTGCGAGATCACCAGCACCGAGCCCGCGAACTCGAGCAACGCGTCTTCGAGCGCGCGCAGCGTTTCGACGTCGAGGTCGTTCGAAGGTTCGTCGAGCAGCAGCACGTTGCCGCCCGCGATCAGCGTCTTCGCCAGATGCAAACGACCGCGCTCGCCGCCCGACAGATTGCCGACGATCTTCTGCTGATCGCCGCCCTTGAAGTTGAAGCGGCCGATGTACGCACGCGACGGCGTTTCGTACTTGCCGACCGTCAGCACGTCGGCGCCGCCGGAGATTTCCTCGAACACGCTCTTCGAGCCGTCGAGCGCGTCGCGGCTCTGGTCCACGTAAGCGAGCTTGACGGTCGGGCCTTGCACGATCTCGCCCGAGTCCGGCTGTTCGCGGCCGGTCAGCATGCGGAACAGCGTCGACTTACCGGCGCCGTTCGGCCCGATGATGCCGACGATCGCGCCCGCCGGAATCTTGAAGCTGACGTCGTCGAGCAGCAAACGGTCGCCATACGACTTGCTGACGTTCTTGAACTCGATCACTTCATTGCCGAGACGATCGCCGACCGGAATGAAGATTTCCTGCGTTTCGTTGCGCTTCTGATAGTCCTGGCTGTTCAGTTCCTCGAAGCGGGCGATACGCGCCTTCGACTTCGCCTGACGGCCCTTCGGATTCTGGCGCACCCACTCCAGCTCCTTCTTGATCGCCTTCTGACGCGCCGATTCCGATGATTCTTCCTGCTTAAGACGCTCTTCCTTCTGATCGAGCCAGCTGCTGTAGTTGCCTTTCCACGGAATGCCGTGGCCGCGGTCGAGTTCGAGAATCCACTCGGCTGCGTTATCCAGGAAGTAGCGGTCGTGGGTCACGGCGACGACGGTGCCCGGGAAGCGCGTGAGGAACTGTTCGAGCCAGTCGACCGATTCCGCGTCCAGGTGGTTGGTCGGCTCGTCGAGCAGCAGCATGTCCGGCTTTTCGAGCAGCAGCTTGCACAGCGCGACGCGGCGCTTTTCGCCGCCCGACAGATGCTCGATCTTCGCGTCCCAGGCCGGCAGGCGCAGCGCGTCGGCCGCGATTTCGATCTGCTGCTCGGCGCTGCCGCCATCCGACGTGGCGAGGATCGCTTCGTACTTCGCCTGTTCGGCGGCGAGCGCGTCGAAGTCGGCGTCCGGCTCGGCATAGGCCGCGTAGATTTCGTCGAGCTTCTTCTGCGCGTTGAACACGTCGCCGAGGCCTTCCTCGACCGCTTCACGTACCGTCTTGGTCGGATCGAGCTGCGGCTCCTGCGGCAGATAGCCGATGTTCAGGTTCGGCATCGGCGTGGCTTCGCCCTCGATGTCCTTGTCCACACCGGCCATGATGCGGATCAGCGTCGACTTGCCCGAGCCGTTCAGGCCGAGCAGGCCGATCTTCGCGCCGGGGAAAAACGACAGCGAGATGTCTTTCAGGATTTGACGCTTGGGCGGCACGATCTTGCCGACCCGGTTCATGGTGAAGACGTATTGGGCCATTTGCTTGCAATAGACGTTGACGACGCCGGTCGCGCGGAGGCGGGCAGTCGTGGGTGGATGGGTAATCGGTGTTGAGGCCGGGCGGAGCGCCCGGCGCCGGCCGGCCCGGCGTCGAGTTCAACGACGCGCCGCGCGCGGGCGGTTAGTTCAGGTGGCATTGTACTTCGCGGGCAGGGGTGGGGCGGCAGAGGGCGGCGAGGGGCGTTGGCGCGGGCCCGATTCGCGCGCCGTTCGTCATTCGGACCGCATGCGCTTCGGCTCGGTCTCAGTTCGCGCGCCGTCCTGTCGCCGGATCGAAGAAATGCAGATGCCGCGCCGGCAGCGCCACTTGCAGCGCGTCGCCCGCCGCGGGCCGATGCGCGTGCGGCAAGCGCACCGTCACATCGTGTTTGCCCCAGCGGCCGTGCGCGAGATTGTCCGCGCCGAGCAGTTCGCACGAGTCGACGGTGAGCGTCGCGTGCCCGCCGTCGGCCTGATCCGGGCTCATGTGCTCGGGGCGAATCCCGAGCGTCCATTCGCGTCCCTTGGCGACTTCGCGCCCAATCGACGCCACGCCCGTCAGCGGCAGCTTCGGACCGTTGCCGGCGACATCGAACGTCGCGCCGTCATCCGACACGCGGCCTTCGAGCAGAGTCATCCCCGGCGAACCGATGAAGCTCGCGACGAACACCGTGGCCGGCCGCTCATAGACCTCGGTCGGCGCGCCGATCTGCTCGGCGTGGCCCTTGTTCATCACGATCACGCGCTGCGCCAGCGTCATCGCTTCGATCTGATCGTGCGTCACGTACAGACTCGTGGTGGCGAGGCGCGCGTGCAGGCGCTGGATTTCGAGGCGCATCTGCACACGCAAACGCGCGTCGAGATTCGATAACGGTTCGTCGAACAGAAATACCGCCGGCTCTCTCACGATCGCGCGGCCCATCGCGACGCGCTGTCGTTGGCCGCCGGACAACTCGCGCGGCTTGCGCTGCAATAGCGCTTCGAGTTCGAGAATCTGCGCGGCGGCCTCTACGCGCTTCGCGATCTGCGCGCGCTCGACGCCCGCGATCTTCAGCGCGTAGCCCATGTTCTCGGCCACGCTCATATGCGGGTACAGCGCGTAATTCTGGAACACCATCGCGATGTTGCGGTCCTTCGGCTCCAGCTCGTTGACCACTTTGCCCGCGATCGAAATGCGCCCCTCGGAGATCCGTTCGAGTCCGGCCACCATCCGCAGTAAGGTGGACTTGCCGCAGCCGGACGGGCCCACCATCACGACGAACTCGCCGTCGGCCACGTCCACGTCGATCCCGTGCAGTACGAACTGTTTGCCGTCGTAGGTTTTTTTAACGCCTTGCAGAGTCAGTGCAGCCATGCCGTTTTAGCCTTTCGTTGCTTGCCGCGTTCGCGCGGTGTTGGGTACTCGATTGTCGGAAGAAGCTCGCCCGGGCGACGCGGATCACTTCTCCGAATCCACCAGCCCGCGCACGAACCAGCGCTGCATCGTCACCACGACGGCGAGCGGGGGCAGCATCGCGAGCAGCGTCGCGGTCATCACGAGATGCCATTCGGTCGCGGTGTCGCCGGACGCGATCATGCTTCTGATACCGACCACGGCGGTGGTCAGCGACTGCTGACTCGTAATCAGGATCGGCCACAGATACTGATTCCAGCCGTAGATGAACGTGATCACGAAGAGCGCCGCCATGTTCGTTTTGGACAGCGGCAACACAACGTCCCAGAAGAAGCGCATCGCGCCCGCGCCATCGATGCGCGCCGCTTCCATCAATTCGTCCGGCAGCGTCATGAAGAACTGGCGGAACAGGAACGTCGCAGTGGCCGATGCGATTAGCGGCAACGTCAAACCGCTATACGTATTGCTCAGATGCATCGACGACACGACCTGCACGGTCGGGAAGATCCGCACTTCGACCGGCAGCATCAGCGTGACGAAAATCAGCCAGAACGCGAACGTGCGAAACGGAAAACGGAAGAACACGATCGCGTACGCGGAGATCATCGAGACGGCGATCTTGCCGATCGAAATCACGAGCGCCATCACGAGACTGTTGACCAGCATGCGCCCGAACGGCGCCGCCGCATTGCCGCTGCCATGCGACCAGACGGTCGCGATGTTCTCGAACAGATGCGTGCTTGGCACGAGCGACAGCGGCACGCTGAACACTTCATGCTCGCTCATCGTCGCCGCGCAGAACGCAACGTACACCGGAAAAACCACCAGTGCGACGCCGAGTATCAGCACCGCGTGGCAGAAGAGGTCAAAACCGCGGCGGTTCTCGATCATGAGTATTGAACCCGGCGTTCTATGAAGCGGAATTGCACGACCGTCAGCGCGACAACGATCACCATCAGGATCACCGACTGCGCGCCCGAGCTGCCGATGTCGAGCCCCTGGAAACCTTCGGCGAAGATCTTGTAGATCAGCGTGCGGGTAGCTTGCGCGGGTCCGCCGCCGGTGGCGGCGTCGATCACGGGGAAGGTGTCGAAGAACGCGTAGGTGATGTTGATCACCAGCAGGAAGAAACTGGTCGGTGACAACAACGGCAGCGCGATGCCGAAGAAGCGCCGCACCGGACCGGCGCCGTCGATCGCGGCCGCTTCGATCAGCGAACGCGGGATCGCCTGCAAGCCCGCGTAGAAGAACAGGAAGTTATAGCTGACCTGCTTCCAGACCGACGCGAGCACCACCAGAAACATCGCCTGGCCCGCATTCAACGCGTGATTCCACACGATGCCGTACTTCGCCAGCGCGTAGGTGACGAGGCCGATGCTCGGATTGAACAGGAACGACCACAGCACCGCGGCGATAGCGGGCGCGACCGCGTAAGGCCAGATCAGCAGCGTCTGGTAGGTCTTCGCGCCGCGCGTCACGCGATCCGCGCAGACCGCCAGCAGCAGCGAGATCACGAGCCCCGACACCGTGACGAGCGCGCAGAAGATCAGCGTCGTATTGAACGACGACAGATAGAGCGGATCGGCGAGCAGTTGCCTGAAGTTCTCGAAACCCACGAACTCGCTCGACGTGCCGAACGCATCCTGGCTTTGCGTGGATTGCCAGAGCGCCTCGCCGGCCGGCCACAGGAAGAACAGAACCGTGATCGCGAGTTGCGGCGCGACGAGCAGATAGGGCAGCAGGCTAGTGCCGAAGCTGGAGCGCTTTTCCATCGAGGGTCCCAAGGTTTGGCTGCAACTATGGGTTCCGGCGCGAGCGCGCCGGAACCGTGCCGGCGAACGCTTTAGTTGCCGGCTTTTTCGAAGCGGCGCAGCAGCTCGTCGCCGCGCGATACCGACGCGTCGAGCGCCTGTTGCGGCGTCTTCTTCTGCGCCCACACCTGTTCGAGCTCTTCGTCGATCACCGTGCGGATCTGCGGCATGTTGCCCAGACGCAAGCCCTTCGTGAACGGCAGCGGCGGCTTGTTGAGCATCTGCCGGATCGCGGTGTCGCTGCCGGGGTTCTTCTCGTAGAAGCCTTGCTGGCGGGTCAGGTCGTACGCGGCGGTCGTGACCGGCAGGTAGCCCGTGTCCTGATGCCACTTCGCGGCCACCGGCGGCGAACTCAGATACGCGAGGAATTTCGCCACGCCCTTGTAGACCGCCGGGTCCTTGCCCGACAACACCCACAGGCTCGCCCCGCCGATGATCGCGTTCTGCGGCGCGCCCTTCACGTTCGCGTCGTACGGCATCATGCCAGTGCCGAAATTGAACTTCGCGTACTTCTTGATCGTGGCGAGCGAGCCCGACGAGTTCGTGATGATCCCGCAGTCGCCGCTATAGAACTTCGACACCGGTTCGTCCTTGCGGCCGACATAGGTGAAGGTGCCGTCCTTCTGCATGTTCTGCAGGAACTGGATGTGCGCGATCTGCAGCGGCTTGTTGAATTCGAGCTGCGCGTCGAGCCCGTCGAAGCCGTTGTTCTTCGACGCGAACGGCGCGGCATGCCACGCGCTGTAGTTCTCGAGTTGAATCCAGCTCTGCCAGCCGGACGAATAGCCGCACGCCATGCCCGACGCTTTCAGCTTCTGCGAGTCGGTCTGCAACTCGGCCCATGTTTTAGGCGGCTGGTTCGGGTCGAGGCCGGCTTTCTTGAACGCGTCCTTGTTGTAGTAGAGCACCGGTGTCGAGCTGTTGAACGGCATCGAGATCAGCTGGCCCGTTTTGGCGTCGCTGTAATAGCTTGCGATAGTTGGCACGAACGCCTTCTGGTCGAGCGGCACGCCCGCTTGCTTGAACACTTCCGTGACCGGGACCACGGCCTTCTTCGCCTGCATCATCGTTGCGGTGCCGACTTCGTAGACTTGCAGAATGGCCGGCGCGTTGCCGCTGCGATACGCGGCGATGCCGGCCGCGAGCGTCTGGTCATAGGTGCCCTTGAAAACCGGCAGGATCTTGTAGTCGCTTTGCGACGCGTTGAAGTCGTTGGCGATGTCGCTCAGACGTTCGCCCAGGGCGGCTTCCATCGCGTGCCAGAACTGGATTTCAGTGGCGGCCTGGGCAGCCTGACTAATGCCGATACCGAATACGGCGGCAACGGATAGCGAACGGAACAGCGGCTTGCAATTCATCGATTGTCTCCCCAGATGGTATGGAACGGGCGCGAATGCGAATCGCGCGATTCTATTTGTGTTCGATGACAGTCCGGCGTCATGGGCCAGGCGGCGCGGGCCGCGTTCGATGTGCGTCGGAAGCGGCAATGTAACATCGGCTGTTATGAAACGGAAACAATCGGGGCACGCGGCGATGGGGGATGGGATGTAGCGGCGCGCGGCCGCTGGGGGCTTGTCGCGGCCCGCGTGAGGGTTGTTCGCGCTCCTGCGCAATCGGGCGGCGGCAATAAAAAAGCCCGCTTGAAGCGGGCTTTCCTGAACGCGCATGCTGCGCAGCTGAACCTTCAACTTTTAGACGTTGAACAGGAAGTTCATCACGTCGCCGTCGTGCACGACGTATTCCTTACCTTCCGCGCGCATCTTGCCCGCTTCCTTCGCGCCTTGCTCACCCTTGTAGGTGATGAAGTCATTGAACGCGATCGTCTGCGCGCGAATGAAGCCGCGCTCGAAGTCGGTGTGGATCGCACCCGCCGCTTGCGGCGCGGTGTCGCCGACATGGATCGTCCACGCGCGTACTTCCTTCACGCCGGCCGTGAAGTAGGTTTGCAGGCCGAGCAGCTTGAAGCCCGCGCGGATCACGCGGTTCAGCCCCGGTTCATGCATGCCCATGTCGGCGAGGAACACCTCCATGTCGGCTTCGTCGAGGTCGGCGATTTCCGCTTCGATCGCCGCGCACACGGCCACGACCGGCGCATTCTCCGTCGCCGCGAATTTATTCACCGCGTCCAGATGCGGGTTGTTTTCGAAACCGTCGTCCTTCACGTTCGCCACGTACATGGTCGGCTTCGCGGTGATCAGGCAGAACGGCTTGAGCGTCGCCTTTTCCTCGTCCGTCAGATCGAGCGCACGGACCGGCTTGGCCTGGTCGAGCTGCGCGCGCACCTTTTCCAGCACGGCGGCGTTCTTGATGGCTTCCTTGTCGTTGCCCGACCTGGCGGCCTTCGAATAGCGCGTCAGCGCCTTTTCGACGGTGGCGAGGTCGGCCAGCGCCAGTTCGGTGTTGATCACTTCGATATCCGACAGCGGATCGACCTTGTTCGCGACGTGAATCACGTTGTCGTCTTCAAAGCAGCGCACCACGTGCGTGATCGCGTCGGTTTCGCGGATGTTCGCGAGGAACTGGTTGCCGAGGCCTTCGCCCTTGCTGGCGCCCGCCACGAGACCGGCGATGTCGACGAATTCCACCACCGCAGGCAGGATGCGCTCCGGCTTGACGATGTCGGCGAGCGCCTTCAGACGCGCGTCCGGCACCTCGACGACGCCGACGTTCGGCTCGATCGTGCAGAACGGGTAGTTTTCGGCGGCAATGCCCGCCTTGGTCAGTGCGTTGAACAGGGTGGACTTGCCGACGTTAGGCAGGCCGACGATGCCGCATTTGAGGCTCATGGGAATCCTTCAGTGAATCAGTAAGTTGCGTGATGCGCTCGACGCCGTGTGCGGATTCGGGAAGCCAGCGCGTTTGGCGTGGCGCGGCAATCGTAGCGGAGCGGGACAGGTCACCGAATCGGGGCGTTGGCTCAACGATTGAGTGCGAGTGTTCACGGAAAGCGCAATTGTAACCCGTTCGGATCGGCTTACCGGTGCGGCGGCGGGAAAGCGAGGCTGGCCGGGCAGCAGGCGCGACCGCAACACTACGCTGCCGGCCCCCGGCCGCAATCGATTTCCTCAGCCGATTTCTTTAAGGTCACTGTAAAATCGCCCGCTCGGGGCCGCCAGAACTCTCTCCGGGGAAAAGGCATGCGCATAGTTGGATGGTTGGGAACGGGCTTGGCCGTGGTGCTGGTGGGCGGCATTGTCGCCACATGGCTGGCGCCGGGCTTCGACGAAGCTCAGGCCAACACAGACCGGCAGACCGTCGAATGCCTCACGAACCACCTGACCTCGGAAGACCGGGTCCAAATGGCGCAATTCGCCGATAAAAACGACTTCGATTCCTTGTGGCGCGTGTACGACCGCGTGTTCCCCGACTGCGCCGTGCGAGGCGATCAGCGCGAGCGCAAAGCCCAGCTCGAAGCGAGCGCGTGGAGCATTCTGCAATCGGACCGCAACTTCATGCGCCTGCGCGAGGCGAATGTGGCGCTGACGTCGGGTGCGCATTAGCCTGCGCCCGCTGTTTTTCCGGGCGCGAAGGCTGCACGCGCCGATCCGTCCCCCGCAACCCCCGCGGCTATAATGCGCGGATGAACGCACATCACCAGACCTTTGATGCCGCCGTGATCGGCGGCGGGCTCGTCGGCAAGACCGCGGCGCTCGCGCTCACGCAAGGCGGCCTGCGCGTGGCGCTGCTCGCGCAGCCTTGCGCGGCCTTGCCCGCAGGCACCGTGTTCGACTCGCGGGTCTACGCGTTGTCGGCGAGTTCGCAGGCGTTGCTGGAGCGCTTGCGGGTCTGGCAGGCGCTCGATCTGTCGCGGCTCGGGCCCGTCTACGACATGCGCGTCTACGGCGACGCGCACGCCGAACTGCATTTCTCCGCGTTCCAGGCGTCGGTGCCGCAGCTGGCATGGATCGTCGAATCGTCGGTGATCGAGCGCGCGCTGGATGCGGCGCTGCGCTTCCAGCCGAATCTCACGTGGATCGACACGCGCGCTCAGGCGTTGGACTTCACCGCCGAGAGCGCGAGCGTCGGTCTCGCGAATGGCAACGTCGTCGAAGCCGATCTGGTGGTCGGCGCGGACGGCGCGCATTCGTGGGTGCGCGCGCAGATCGGCGCGAAGATGATTCGGCGCGACTACCGGCAAACCGGCGTGGTCGCTAACTTCAAGGCGAGCAAGCCGCACGGCGAAACCGCCTACCAATGGTTCCGCGATGGCGAGATCGTCGCGCTGCTGCCGATGCCGGACGGTCATCTGTCGCTGGTCTGGTCGGCACGCACCGAGCACGCCGGGCAACTGCTCGCGCTCGATCCGGCGCAGCTCGCCGCCGAAGTGGAACGCGTGACCGGCGGCCAGTTCGGCGCGCTCGAGTGCGTAACGCCCGCGCAAGGCTTCCCGCTCGCGCTGCAAACGGTGGACCGGCTGGTGGCGCCGCGCGTCGCGCTGGTCGGCGATGCCGCGCATCTGATTCACCCGCTGGCGGGGCAAGGCATGAACCTCGGTTTGCGCGACGTCGCGGCGCTCGCCGACACGGTCGCCGGCAAGGAATCGTTCCGCGATCTCGGCGACATGGTGCTGCTGCGCCGCTACGAACGCGCTCGCCGCGAAGACATCCGCGCGCTGATGATTGCCACGGATGGCCTGCAAAAACTCTTCGCGGTCCCCGGTCCGCTCGCCAAGGCGCTGCGCAATAGCGGCATGGCGTTTGTCGGCGCGCAGCCGTTCATCAAGCGCTGGCTGGTGTCGGCCGCGCTGGGCTAAAGCGCGGCGCCGGCGGCCGCGGCCTGCAACACAGGTATCATGGACAGATTGACACCGTTCCAGCCGGACCTGACACGTGACACACCGCGCACGACGCGCGATCGAACCCAGGAATTCAGCATGAAAAAGACCTTCCGCATGATGGCCGGCGCGCTCGCGATCGCCGCCTTCACGATCGGCTGCTCGGCGCAGGCCGACCAGACCACCGACAAGCTCAAAGCCACGCTGCAGTCGCGTCTGGCCGACGTGCAGATCAAGGGCATCACGAAGTCGCCGATCGCCGGGCTGTACGAAGTGAACCTGGGCACGCAGATCGTCTATAGCGACGCGAACGGCGATTATCTGCTGCTCGGCGACATGGTCGACGCGAAGACCCGCAAGAATCTGACCGAAGCACGTTTGTCGGACACCAACCGTATCGATTTCGCGAGCCTGCCGTTTGCGAACGCGGTGAAGGTCGTGCGGGGCAACGGCGCGCGCAAGATCGCTGTGTTCTCCGATCCGAACTGCCCGTACTGCAAGCAACTCGAAACGTCGTTGAAGTCGCTCGACAACGTGACGGTCTACACGTTCCTGTATCCGGTTCTGTCGCCGGATTCGACGGCCAAGTCGAAGTCGATCTGGTGTTCGGCGGATCGCGCGAAAGCCTGGGAGTCGTGGATGCAGGACCATCAGGCGCCCACCGCCGCCGCCACCTGCGACACCGCCGCGATCGACAAGAACCTGGCGCTCGGTCACGCGATGAACGTCGAGGGCACGCCTACCGTGTTCCTCGCCGACGGCCGCCGCCTGCCCGGCGCCGTCCCGGCCGACCGGCTGGACAAGGAAATGTCCGCCGTGCATTGAGCACGCGGCACACGTAAAAACAAGGAGGCGCGCAGGGCGCCTCCTTTCGCATCAAGCCCCGCATATTCCAGCCTCACACCTCCTACTCGCCGCCGATGAAGCCGATCCGCTACACCATCGTTCCGAAGCAACCCGCCGCCCACCTGTTCGAAGTCACCGTGACCGTCGCCGATCCCGATCCGGCCGGCCAGCGTTTCATGCTGCCGGTGTGGATTCCGGGCAGCTACATGGTGCGCGAGTTCGCGCGCAACATCGTCACGCTGCGCGCAGTGAACGACGCGGGCCGCAAGGTGCCCGTGGAGAAAACCGACAAGCACACGTGGCAGGCCGCGCCGGTCAAGGGTGCGCTGACGCTGCGCTACGAGGTGTACGCGTGGGACCTGTCGGTACGCGCCGCGCATCTCGACGATACGACCGGTTTCTTCAACGGCACGAGCGAGTTCCTGTCGCCGCTCGGGCATGAGGAAGCGCAGTGTGTAGTGGAGATCCAGAAGCCGGCAGGCACGGCATATCGCAACTGGCGCGTCGCGACCGCGCTGCCGGAAGCGCGCGGCACGAAGCGCTACGGCTTTGGCGAGTACCGCGCGCAGAACTACGACGAGCTGATCGATCATCCGGTCACGCTGGGCGAATTCGAGCTGGCGACGTTCGACGCGCATGGCGTGCCGCACGACATCGTGATCGCGGGTCGCGTGGTCGGGCTGGACATGGCGCGCCTCTGCGCCGACCTGAAGCGCATCTGCGAAGCGCAGATCGCGTTGTTCGAACCGAAGTCAAAGAAAGCGCCGGTCGATCGCTACGTGTTCATGACGCAGGCCGTCACCGACGGTTACGGCGGGCTGGAGCACCGCGCGTCGACGGCGCTGATCTGCAATCGCGGCGATCTGCCGGTGCAAGGCCGCGACGCGATGAGCGAAGGCTACCGAACCTACCTCGGCCTGTGCAGCCACGAATATTTCCACACATGGAACGTGAAGCGCATCAAGCCGGCCGTGTTCGCGCCTTATGACCTGAGCGTCGAAAACTACACGTCGCTGCTGTGGCTGTTCGAGGGCTTTACGTCCTACTACGACGACCTGATCCTGGTGCGCAGCGGCCTGATTTCGCAGGACGACTATTTCGGCATGCTCGGCAAGGTGATCGGCGGCGTGCAGCGCGGCAGCGGGCGGCTCAAGCAAACCGTCGCCGAAAGCTCGTTCGACGCGTGGGTCAAATATTACCGGCAGGACGAGAACGCGCCGAACGCGATCGTCAGCTATTACACCAAGGGCTCGCTCGTCGCGCTCGCGTTCGATCTGACGATCCGCGAGCAGACCGGCAACCGCAAATCGCTCGACGACGTGATGCGTCTGCTGTGGCAGCGTTTCGGCCGAGACTTCTATCGCGGTAAACCGGTCGGTGTCGACGAGAGCCAGATCGAGGCGATTTTCGCGGAAGCGACCGGCGCTCAACTAGGCGAACTGTTCGCGGATGGCGTACACGGCACGGCCGATCTGCCGCTCGACGCGCTGCTCGCGCCGTTCGGCGTTTCGCTAGCGCCGGAATTCGACAAGAACGGCAAGCCGTCGCTCGGCGTGCGTCTGCGCGGCGGCGCGGATTGCACGCTGGCGGCGGTCCATGAAGGCAGCGCGGCGCAGAAAGCGGGACTCTCGGCCGGCGACGTGCTGATCGCGCTCGACGGCCTGCGCGTGACCGGCGCGAATCTTGACGGACTGCTCACGCGCTATCAGCCGGGCGCGAAAGTTGAGATCCACGCGTTCCGCCGCGACGAGCTGCGCAACACGCAAGTCAAGCTGGACGGGCCTGAGGTGGCGCGCTACAAGCTCGCGGTCAGCGACAAGCGACCAGCCCCGCGTAAGGCGCGTGAGCGCTGGCTGGCAAGCTGATCGTAATCGGCGCTGCCGTCAATTAACGCGCGAGGGCGGCGGATTGTTCTACCAGTGCAACAATCCGTCGTCGCTGGATGGCTTTTTCCCGAGCCGGTAAAAAAACACAATGACTCCACTCGCGCAACACTGCGCGCCCCTACTGGAGTCAAACATGACCACGATCCTGCAAATCAACTCGGCAGCCCGCTCGCAAGGCGCGAACTCGACGCTGCTCGTCAACGAGCTGACCGAAAAGCTGCAACAGTCGAATCCGGGCGCGCAAGTCGTCGTCCGCAATCTGCAAGCCGAACCGCTGCCGCATCTGGACGACGCGGTCCTCGGCGCGTTCTTCACGCCGGCCGACCAGCGCACCGCCGAGCAAGCCGCGATCGCCGCGCGCAGCGAAGCGCTGATCGCCGAACTGCAAGCCGCCGACATCGTCGTGATCGGCGCGCCGATGTACAACTTCGGCGTCTCGTCGCAGCTCAAGACGTACTTCGACTTCATTGCCCGCGCCGGAATCACGTTCCAGTACACGGCGAACGGCCCCGAAGGTCTCGTGAAGGGCAAGAAGGTCCACGTCGTGTCGGCACGCGGCGGCAAGTACCTCGGCACGCCGAACGACAGCCAGACGCCGTATCTGAAGAGCTTCCTGGGCTTCCTCGGCATGACCGAGGTGAACTTCATCTACGCCGAAGGCCTGAACATGGGCGCGGACGCAGCGGACGCAGCGCTGGCTGCCGCGCGCGAAGCGATCGCCGCTGCGTAAGGTCTTGCCGCTTCAACGCGGCAGGTAGCGGTGCAATGAGAAACGCCACGGACGTGAGTTCGTGGCGTTTTCTTATTGCGGCGCGGTTCGCATGGTTACGCAAGCATTTGCGCTTCGTCCGGCAAGCGCCAGTCGATCGGTTCGCGGCCGTGCTTCACGAGATATTCGTTGGCCTTGGCAAAGTGCCCGCAGCCGAGAAAGCCACGATGCGCCGACAGCGGCGACGGATGCGGCGCCTCCAGCACGAAATGGGACTTTCCGCCGAGCAGCGCACGTTTGGCTTGTGCATGCGCGCCCCACAGCATGAACACGAGGCCGTCGTGGCGCATCGCCAGTTCATGGATCAGTGTGTCCGTGCACTTTTCCCAACCACGTTTCGCGTGACTCGCCGCGTTGTCGCGCTCGACGGTCAGCACCGTGTTCAGCAGCAGCACGCCTTGCTTGGCCCATGTGTCGAGGCAGCCGTGACGTGGCGGCTCGTGGCCGAGACTCGTGGCGATTTCCTTGAAGATGTTGCGCAGCGACGGCGGCGTCCGCACGTTCGGCGCGACCGAAAACGCGAGTCCGTGCGCTTGCGGCGTGCCGCGATCTTCGCCGTGATAGGGGTCCTGGCCTAGGATCACCACTTTGACCTCGTCGGGGCTCGTCAGTCGCAGCGCGCGGAACACGTCGGCGGGATAAACGGTCTTGCCCGCCGCGCGCTCCCCGTCGACGAAACGGCAGAGCGGCGCGTACGTGTCACTTTCGATGAACGGCTTCAGATGCGCGCGCCATTCCGGAGGCAATGCGGCGAATTGGGCTTCGAGTGTCGGCGGGGCGTCGGCGCTTTGTGGTTGAGTGGTCATGTCGCTGGACGGTACGGCTGCGGCGTCACCGAACAGGGATGCCTGCGACGGCTGGGGGCGGTTTCGGGAAGCAGAGGTCATGGCGGGGGAGTGTCGCAGCAAACGCGCTCTGGCTCAAGGTGCGGCGAGCTGCGTTTGTCGAAGCCGCTCAACCCGCCCGCAGCCGATAGCCGCGCTGCGCCTTGCTGATGTTGTCGGGCGCGAGGCCGGTTATTTCTTGGCCAAGGTGCGCGGCGAGCGCGCGCAGCGCGGCTTCGTCGCCGGACTTCAGTTCGAGTTCGACTTCGGAGATCGGCGCGCGGCGGGTCTTGCCGTCGACTTCGGCAAGCACGTCGCCCAGATCGATCGCTGCTTCGATTTCCGCGCCGTGCGCTTTTACATGCCACAGCGTGCGGGTGAAATTCGTGCGGAACAGGTCGATCAACGTGTGCGCCGCCTCGCGCAATGCATCGGCTGCGGCCGGCTCGTCGCAGGCGCGCAGCAAGGCGTCGATCTCCAGCTTCGCACCGGCCACGGGCATTTCCCATTCATGCCGGCTGTGCAAGCCATTGATCGCATGGCCCACCGTCTTGAAGGTTTGCAGCCAGCCGTCCGGCGTCTGACGCAGGCGCAGCGCGCTCTTCGACGTCGCCAACGTGAGCTGGGGCGTATCGAAGTAGATATTCACCAGCTTGACGGGGCGTCCCTCAACACCGGTACGCGCGACGAACCATTGCGTCGCCTCTTGCACCCGCTCAGCCGGCAGCGCCAGCTTGATTTCGCGTTCCATGCCCATGATCTGCTTCGCTCGCTCTGCCGGCCCGGTGCCTAGAAAAACATCCGCGCCAGTTCAACGCCCGGCTCGTCGGCGCGCATGAACGCTTCGCCGACCAGGAACGTGTGCACGTCCATCGCGCGCAGGCGCTCGACATCGGCGCGCGACAGAATGCCCGATTCCGTGACGACGATGCGGTCGTCGGGAATCGAGTCGAGCATGCCGATGGTGGTGTCGATCGACGTTTCGAAAGTACGCAGATTGCGATTGTTGATGCCGATTAGCGGCGTCTTCAGCGTCAGCGCTTCCTTCAGTTCGTCGCTGTCGTGCACTTCGACCAGCACCGCGAGACCGAGCGAATGCGCGAGCGCTTCGAGGTCCTGCATCTGCGCGGTGTCGAGCGCGGCGGCGATCAGCAGGATCGCGTCGGCGCCCATCGCGCGGGCTTCGACGATCTGGTACGGATCGACGATGAAGTCCTTGCGCAGCACCGGCAGCTTGCACGCGGCGCGCGCCTGCTGCAGATACGCGACGCTGCCCTGGAAGAACTGCACGTCGGTCAGCACCGACAGACAGGCCGCCCCGTGCTTCTCATACGAACGCGCGATCTCGGCCGGGTCGAAGTTCTCGCGCAGCACGCCTTTGGACGGACTCGCCTTCTTCACTTCGGAGATCACCGCGGCGAGACCCGCCGCGTGCTTGGCGCGCAACGCGCCGACGAAATCGCGGATATCGCGCGACGACGCTTCGAGGCGCAACTCTTCGAGCGGCGCACTTTGTTCGGCCGCGCGGATTTCTTCGCGTTTGACCGCGATGATGCGGTCGAGGATGTCGCTCATAAGTGTCTCGCTACTTGATTACTGCTTGAATTGCTGGGTGAAGCGGATCAGGTCTTCGACCTTCGCGCGGGCCTTGCCGCTCGCGATCGCTTCGCGCGCCAGTTGAATGCCGTCCGCGATCGACGACGCCACGTTCGCCGAATACAGCGCCGTACCCGCGTTCAGCGTGACGATTTCGCGCGCGACGCCGGGCTTGTTGTCCAACGCGTCGAGCAGCATCGCTTTGGATTCGTTCGAGTCGGCCACTTTCAGCGTGCGGTTCGACACCATCTGCATGCCGAAGTCTTCCGGGTGAATCTCGTACTCGCGAACTTCGCCGTCACGCAACTCGCCGACTTGCGTCGCCGCGCCGAGCGACACTTCGTCCATGCCGTCCATACCGTACACGACCAGCACGTGCTTTGCGCCCAGACGCTGCATCACGCGCACCTGAATGCCGACGAGGTCCGCGTGGAACACGCCCATCAACTGGTTCGGCGCGCCGGCGGGGTTGGTCAGCGGGCCGAGAATGTTGAAGATCGTGCGCACACCGAGTTCGCGGCGCACGGCGGCGATGTTCTTCATTGCCGGATGATGGTTCGGCGCGAACATGAAGCCCATGCCGGTTTCCGCAATCGACGCCGCCACCTGGTCCGGTTGCAGATCGATATTCACGCCGAGCGCTTCGAGCACGTCCGCGCTGCCCGACTTGCTCGACACGCCGCGATTGCCGTGCTTCGCGACCTTCGCGCCGGCGGCCGCCGACACGAACATGGTTGCGGTGGAAATGTTGAAGGTGTGCGCGCCGTCGCCGCCGGTGCCGACGATATCGACGAAGTTCGAGTTGTCCTGCACGTCCACGTGCCGGGCAAATTCACGCATCACCGTGGCGGCTGCGGTGATTTCGCCGATGGTCTCTTTTTTGACGCGCAAGCCGGTGATGATCGCAGCCGACATCACGGGCGAGAGTTCGCCGCGCATGATGAGCCGCATCAGATGCAGCATTTCGTCGTGGAATATTTCGCGGTGCTCGATAGTCCGTTGCAGCGCTTCCTGGGGCGTAATCGACATGATCTCGTCTCTCTCTTTATCAGGCGTTGCGTTGGGCAAGCTTCGACTGCTTCACGAAGTTTTCGAGCAGCGCGTGGCCGTGTTCGGACAGGATCGATTCCGGATGGAACTGCACGCCTTCGACGGCGAGTTCCTTGTGGCGCACCCCCATGATCTCGCCGTCATCGGTCCATGCCGAGACTTCGAGGCAGTCCGGCAGCGATTCGCGTTCGATCGCAAGCGAATGATAGCGGGTCACGACGAAATGCTTCGGCAGATCGGCGAACACGCCTTTGCAGTCCGTTTCGATCGTGCTCACCTTGCCGTGCATGATGGTTTGCGCGCGCACCACGCGGCCGCCGAACGCCTCGCCGATCGCCTGGTGGCCGAGGCAGACGCCGAGAATCGGCATCTTGCCGGCGAATTCGCGCAGCACGTCGAGCGTGATGCCCGCGTGCTGCGGGTTGCTGGGGCCGGGCGACAGGCAGATGCGCTCGGGGTTGAGCTTCGCGATGTCGTCCAGCGTGATTTCGTCGTTCCTGTAGGTGCGCACGTCTTCGCCGAGTTCGCCGAAGTACTGCACCAGGTTGTAGGTGAACGAGTCGTAGTTGTCGATCATGAGCAGCATGGTGTGTCTCCGGTCAGAAGTCGCTATCGAGGCCGTCTTGAACCTGTTCGGCAGCGCGCAACACGGCGCGGGCCTTGTTCTCGGTCTCTTGCCATTCGGATTCCGGCACCGAATCCGCGACCACACCCGCGGCCGCCTGCACATACAGATTGCCGTTCGCGATCACGCCGGTGCGGATCGTGATGGCCAGATCCATTTCACCGGTGAACGACAGATAGCCGACCGCCCCGCCGTACAGCCCGCGCTTCACGGGTTCCAGTTCGTCGATCAGTTCCATCGCGCGGACCTTCGGCGCGCCTGACAGCGTGCCGGCCGGGAACGTCGCGCGGAGCACGTCGAAATTGGTGGTGCCGGGCTTCAGCTTGCCTTCGACCGAACTCACGATGTGCTGCACGTGCGAGTACTTTTCGATCACCATCTTGTCGGTCACGACCACCGAGCCGATTTGCGCGATGCGGCCCACGTCGTTGCGCGCGAGGTCGATCAGCATCACGTGTTCGGCGATTTCCTTCGGGTCGTTGAGCAGTTCGGTCGCAAGTTCCGCGTCGCGGTCCGGCGTATTGCCGCGTGGACGCGTGCCGGCGAGCGGGCGGATCGTCACGATGCGATCCTCGCCGCGTTTTTCCTGGCGCACCAGAATTTCCGGCGACGCGCCGACCACATGGAATTCGCCGAAGTTGTAGTAGTACATGTACGGCGACGGATTCAACGAGCGCAGCGCGCGATACAGCGACAGCGGATTGTCGCGGTACGGCTTGGTCAGACGCTGGCCAACCTGCACCTGCATCAGTTCGCCGGCGGCGATGTATTCCTTCGCCTTGCGCACGGCGGCCAGATAGTCGTCTTTCGCGAATTCGCGATAGGTTTCGGTGCGCATGCTGGCCGAGGTGACCGGCGGCTGCACGGTCGTGCGCAAGCGCTGACGCAGTTCACGCAGACGCTGTTTGGCCTTCGTATATGCCTCGGCTTGCGTCGGATCGGCGTACACCACCAGATAGAGTTTGCCCGCGAGGTTGTCGATCACCGCGACTTCTTCGGTCAGCAGCAACTGGATGTCGGGCAGATTCAGATCGTCTTTCGGCGCGGTGTGCGCGAGCTTTTTCTCGATGTAGCGCACCGCGTCATAGCCGAAGTAACCGGCGAGGCCGCCCGCGAAACGCGGCAGCCCGGGGCGCTGCGCCACTTTGAAGCGGCTCTGGAATTGCTGGATGAACTCGAGCGGATCGCCTTCGTGCGTTTCGACGACCTTGCCGTCGCACACCACTTCCGACACGCCGTTGCGCGTGCGCAGCAGCATGCGCGCGGGCAGTCCGATGAACGAATAGCGGCCGAAGCGTTCGCCGCCCACCACCGATTCCAGCAGAAACGAGTTGGCGCCGTTGCGCTCGCTCTGCGCGAGCTTCAGGTACAGCGAGAGCGGCGTTTCGAGGTCGGCCAGTGCTTCGGCGATCAGCGGAATGCGGTTGAAGCCCTCATTGGCGAGGGACTGGAATTCGAGTTCGGTCATGTTCCGATCCTGTACGGTGGTCCGGCGGCAGCGTGCGCCGGACAAAGCGGGGCGTTGCGCGACCGGTCAGGGCGTTCGTCGACACGATGATACGGACCGGCGCGAGTTTCCCATCGGCGCGAGCAGCGGATTTCAGCGCACAGCTGTACTTTGCGGGTACTCGCAGGCCGAATCAACCGGTGCAGCGAAACAAGATGATGGAAAAAACGCGTGAGCGCAGCGAAGTAAAAAACGGTTGCCGAAGACGAGCTTCAGCGTACCTCAGGCGAGGTTAGCGCGACCAGCGACGCCAGGGCCAGGCTCCCCGGTCGATGCTAATCAGACTCCGTTTTTTATTCAGAAACATGAGGATGAAGGACTTTTCAAGTCGTGGATTGGTGCGCTGCGATCGCCTTGGCGGCGTCGAGCAGCGAGGCAACTATACCATCGGATTTTATCGTTTGTATAGCTTGGCCGTGGTTGTAGCCGTAGGGCACGGTCAGCGTCGCCATGCCGGCCGCACGGCCCGCCAGCGCATCGTTTTCCGAATCGCCGATCGCGACGGTGGCCTGCGGTTCGACGCCCAGTTGGGCCGCGGCGGTGAGCATCGGCAGCGGGTCAGGCTTCTTTTTCGCGAGACTGTCGCCGCCGAGCACGACGCCGAAATACTGCGCGAGCCCGTACTGCTGCAGAAGTTCGAGCGCGAACCGATGCGGCTTGTTGGTCACGCACGCGAGCTTGAGGCCGGCATCGCGCATCGCGCGCAGACCGGCTTCGACATCGAGATAAAGCCGCGTGTGCAGACCGTTAATCTTCGCGTATTCAGCCTGATAGATCGCGAGCGCTTCGTCGAAGCGGTCTTGCGCATGGTCTGCTTCGAAGCGCGGCGCGAGCACGCTGCGGATCAGATGCTCCGAGCCCTTGCCGACATAGCCGACCACTTCCTCGCGCGACGTTTCCTCCGCATCGAGTTGCGCGAGCATGCCGTTCAGGCCGGCGGTGAAGTCGTCGGCGGTGTCGATCATCGTGCCGTCGAGGTCGATGATCGCGCCTTGCAGGCGCGGGCCGGTGAAGGTCGGGGCGGGAAACGGAGCGGTCATTGAGCGTGCCTGTTTAGTGCTGAACGTTGGCGAGCGCCGCGCGCATCTTGTCGATCACGACCTTGTGGTCCGGCTGGCCGAAGATCGCCGAACCGGCCACGAACGTGTCCGCGCCGGCCGCCGCGATTTCCGCGATGTTGTCGACTTTCACGCCGCCGTCCACTTCCAGATGAATCTCGCGGCCGGTTCGCTCCTTGTACGCGTCGATCCGCTTGCGGGCCTCGCGCAGCTTGTTCAGCGCCTCAGGAATGAACGACTGGCCGCCGAAGCCCGGGTTGACCGACATGATCAGCACGAGGTCGAGCTTGTCCATCACGTGATCCAGATAGTTCAGCGACGTGGCCGGATTGAACACCAGGCCGGCCTTGCAGCCGTGGTCGCGAATCAGCGACAGCGTGCGGTCGATATGGTCCGAGCCTTCCGGATGGAAGCTGATCAGGTTCGCGCCGGCCTTGGCAAAGTCCGGCACGATGCGGTCGACCGGACGCACCATCAGATGCACGTCGATCGGCACGTCCACGTGCGGGCGGATCGCTTCGCACACGAGCGGGCCGATGGTCAGGTTCGGCACGTAGTGGTTGTCCATCACGTCGAAGTGAATCCAGTCGGCGCCGGCGGCGACGACGTTGCGGACTTCTTCGCCGAGACGGGCGAAGTCGGCCGACAAAATACTGGGAGCGATGCGGAATTGCGTCATGGCGGTGAGCGGATGCAAGCGGGAAAGCGCCATTTTACCGTTTTGCGCGGGTCTGGAGCGGAGCGCGGGCGTTCAGCAGCGGCTCGTCCGAGCCGCGCAGGCGCCCCAGTGTCCTAACGGACCCTGGCCAAAGGTTTTAGCGGGTTGCGGGCATGCCGCGCATCAAGGAGAATGCCAATCCATGCGCGCCGCTTCGCCAATGCGCCGCAACCCATTGGCGTTCGGGGCTTCCCGCGATTTTCCCCACCCCAGTTTTGTCAGACCGGAATCAGGATGAGCCAGTACGAATTCAGCGTCTCGGCGCAGGTGCAATACCTGCCTGAAGAGTCGGACCCGGAGCGCCGCCAGTATGCGTTCGCATACACGCTGACTATCCGCAACACCGGCCAGGTGCCCGCGCAACTCATAGCGCGCCACTGGGTGATTACCGACAGCGAGAATCATGTGCAGGAAGTGAAGGGTCTCGGCGTGGTCGGCCATCAGCCACTGCTCAAACCGGGCGAGCATTTCGAATATACGAGTTGGGCGGTCATCGCCACGCCGGTCGGCACCATGCGCGGCGATTATTTCTGCGTCGCGGAAGACGGCGAGCGTTTCGACGCGCCGGTGCCGGAGTTCATTCTGCGTATGCCGCGCACGCTGCATTGAACCGGGGCGCGGGCCCACGGTCTTTAAACACAGTCAAACGCGTTTTGAGCGCATGCGTGACAGGCTCAACACGAGGTTCAATCCGCGGTTTGACGCAGCGCGTTACTGCGGTTTTTGCTGCCTGGGCTGCTCATTCGCGTTGGCGCGCTTTGCTTTCTTCTTGCCGGACGATGTCCACACAACGATGAAGACGAGCAGAAAGAGCGCGACGAGCGACTCCAGCGCGAAGATGAGCATCGGGTATTCGTCGAACAGATCAGACATGGCGGTTTCCATCAAGAACGAACATTGTATGCGTTTTGTCCGCACAGCCGGGGCCTGGCTCGGAGCGCTTTCGGTTGCGGTGCTGCTGGCGTCGTGCGGCGGGGGCGGCGCGGTCCGGCCGTCGGTTTCGCCGCCCACGGGTGCGGCGATCATACCTGGTCAGATCGCCGCGACGCGCCTCACGGCGGTCGCGTGGCGGCAGGTGCCGGGTTGGCAGGACGACTCGCTGATCGGCGCGACCGCCGCACTGCGGCAGAACTGCGTGAGGCTCGCGCGTCAACCGAACTGGTCGCGGGCCTGCGCGGCGGCGGCACAAATCGACGATCTCGACGTCACCAGCGCGCGAGCCTTTTTCGAAGCCTATTTCACACCTTTCCAGCTAGCCAATAACGACGGCACGCTAGACGGTCTCGTCACCGGTTACTACGAGCCTTTGCTGCGCGGCTCGCGGACACGGCACGGCGTGTACCAGACGGCGCTGTATCGCTGGCCCGGCGCTTATCGCGCCGGCGCGCCGCTGCCGGCGCGTGCGCAACTCGAGCGCAGCGGCGTGCTCGATGGCAATGAACTCGTCTGGGTCGACGATCCGATCGAAGCGTTCTTCCTGCAGGTGCAGGGTTCGGGACGCATCGTGATGGAAGATGGCAGCGTGATGCGCGTCGGCTTTGGCGGCACCAACAACCAGCCGTACAAGTCGATCGGGCGCTGGCTGCTGGATCGCGGCGAACTCACGCCGGCGCAGGCAACCATGCAAGGCATCAAGGCATGGGCGCGCGCCAATCCGACCCGTGTCGACACACTACTCGATACAAATCCGCGCTTTGTGTTCTTCCGTGAGATGCCGTCCGGCGAAAGCGTGCCGAGCGGCGGCGCGGAGGGTCCGATCGGCGCGCTCGGTGTGCCGTTGACACCGGAGCGGTCGATCGCCGTCGACCCGACTTCGATTCCATTGGGCACGCCGGTGTTTTTGCAGACCACGCGTCCATTGACGAACTCGCCGATGAATCGTCTCGTGTTCGCGCAGGACACCGGTACCGCGATTAAGGGCGGTGTACGCGCAGACTACTTCTGGGGGCTCGGCGACGACGCTGGCGACCTGGCCGGGAAGATGAAGCAGGGTGGCCGGATGTGGTTGTTGCTGCCGAATTCGTGATCGTGGGGCTCTGTGAGCGGTGAAGCGGTGGCTTTCGGGATTGAATCGCCGCTGCGTGATTTGCAGACCGAAGCCTGCACGAGCCGAGTTCTCAACAGGATCGCCCGCTTCAGGCGAGCTTCGCCAAGTAGCTGAAAACGGCGTCACGTCCCGGTTGTAAATCCGGACGCGACGCCGTTTTTTTCGCGCGAGTTAAAGTCCCGACTTGCGCTTGTCCACCACGCGCCGCGCCTTACCCACCGAACGCTCGATGCCGTTCACCGCCAACACATTGACCACCGCGCTCACGCCGATCAGCGCCTTGATGTCATAGGTCAGGGCCTGCTTGGCCGTGTTCAGCGCTGCCGTATCCGGCGCGCTTTCCGGGCACGGCTCGACGTTCAGCGTCAAGACGTCGAGCGGGCCTTCCTTGGTCAGCACGATCTGATAATGCGGCGCGAGAGCATGCTGTTTGAGCAGCAGTTCTTCGATCTGCGTCGGGAACACGTTCACGCCGCGCACGATCATCATGTCGTCCGAGCGGCCGGTGATCTTCTCCATCCGACGCATCGTGCGGGCGCTGCCCGGCAGCAGGCGCGTGAGGTCGCGCGTGCGGTAGCGGACGATCGGCAGCGCTTCCTTAGTCAGCGACGTGAACACCAGCTCGCCGAGTTCGCCGTCGGGCAACACCTCGCCGGTTTCGGGGTCGATGATCTCAGGATAGAAATGGTCTTCCCAGATGGTCGGACCGTCCTTCGTTTCCACGCACTCCGACGCCACGCCGGGTCCCATCACCTCGGACAGACCGTAGATGTCGACCGCATCGATGCCCATGCGTTTTTCGATCGCCTGCCGCATGTCGTTGGTCCACGGCTCCGCGCCGAAGATGCCGATGCGCAGCGAGCAACTGGCCGGGTCGATGCCCTGGCGTTCGAGTTCGTCGGCAATCGAGAGCATGTAGCTCGGCGTCACCATAATGATGTCCGGCCGGAAATCCTGAATCAGTTGCACCTGCTTTTCGGTCTGGCCACCGCCGAACGGGATCACGGTGAGGCCGGCGCGCTCGGCGCCGTAGTGCGCGCCGAGGCCGCCGGTGAACAGGCCGTAGCCGTAGCTCACGTGTACCTTGTCGCCGCGCTTTGCGCCGGCGGCGCGGATCGACCGCGCGACGAGATTCGCCCATGTATCGATATCGCGCGCGGTGTAGCCCACGACGGTCGGCTTACCCGTCGTGCCGGAAGACGCGTGAATCCGCGAAATCTGTTCCTGCGGCACGGCGAACATCCCGAACGGGTAGCTGTCGCGCAGATCCTTCTTGGTGGTGAAGGGAAAGCGCGCGAGGTCCGCCAGCGTCTTTACCTCACCGGGGTGTACGCCGGCTTCGTCGAACTTGCGCCGATATACCGGCGAATTTTCGTAGGCATGGTTCAGCGACCATTTGAGCCGTTCAAGTTGAAGCGCGGCAAGTTCGTCGCGGCTGGCGGTCTCGATAGGATCGAGCGGAAGGGCGGTCGTCATTGAATGTCTCCTTGCTGCCTCAATGCTTGAGTCTGATGTACGGTGCGCTCGTGCGCAAAACAGGAACTGGCTGCTATACGGGGATGTGGCGTTGGTGAGCGGCCACTGGTTCGCGCATCTGCCGCGGCGCGGCTGCGGATTTCACCGCTGCTTTGCCGCCGGCTCGCCGCGCGTTTGCCTGTCAATCGCCCGTGGGAATCAGGTTGCCTTTAATTTGCGACGATTTGCCGCGAAACATGGCGACGGTTTCGTCAGCGCGATTCGTGACGCGAATATCGTAGATGCCGGTGCGGCCGCTCAGTGTTTGCTCGACCGCTTCCGCCGTCAGCACGTCGCCGCCTCGTACAGGCTTCAGGAACTCGATCGAACAACCGGCCGCGACCGTGTTGATGTTGTACGTGTTGCAGGCGAACGCGAACGTCGAATCGGCGAGCGTGAAAATCAGGCCGCCGTGGCAAATCTCGTGGCCGTTCAGGAAGTCGTCGCGCACGGCCATGCGCAGGCGCGCATAACCCGCACGCACTGCCACGATTTCGAGCCCGAGCGCCCGGCTGCAGGCATCGTTTTCGTACATCGCGGCAGCGGTCGCGCGAGCGAGTTCGTCGGGCGTCATCTGTTTGGGGTGGTTGGCTGGAGTGGACATATCAACGGCCCTCGAAGCGTGGCGCGCGTTTTTCCACAAACGCTTGCACACCTTCGGTGTAGTCGTGCGAAGCCCCGAGTTCGCGTTGCAGATCGCGTTCGAGATCGAGTTGCTGGTCGAGTGTTTGCGTCGCGCCCGCGCGCATGGCCTGCTTGATCGCGGCGATGGCGCGCGTGGGTTGCTGCGCGAGTTGGGACGCGAGTTTGGCGGCGGCCAGGGAGAGTTCCGCGTCGTCGAGCACCTGCCAGATCATGCCCCAGCTTTCGGCTTTTTCCGCGCTGAGCTTGTCGCCGGTAATCGCGAGTCCCAACGCGCGCGCCATGCCGACGCGCCGCGGCAGGAACCACGTGCCACCCGAGTCCGGCACGAGGCCGATCTTCACGAACGCCTGAATGAAGCTTGCTGAGCGGGCCGCGAGCACGAGGTCGCAAGCCAGCGCGAGATTGGCGCCGGCGCCGGCGGCCGTGCCGTTGACCGCGGCGATCACCGGCAAAGGTAGCGCTTGCAGACGGCGAATCAGCGGGTTGAAGTGCTTGTCGATCAGATCACCAAGATCCGTCGATGCGCCGGGCGTGAAGTCGAGATCGGCGAGATCCTGGCCGGCGCAGAAACCGCGGCCCGCACCGGTCAGCAGGAGAGCGCGGGCGCCGGAGGCTTCGACTTCATCGAGCGCGGCGCTCAGTTCCTGATGCATTGCGCGCGTGAAGCTGTTGAGCTTGTCTGGCCGGCTCAACGTGATGGTTGCTACATGGCTCGATGCGTCGATGTCCAGGCGAATCGCTTCATATGACATTGGGTGTCTCCTCAAAGTCTCTTTAGCCGATGGGCACTACTGTGGTCGCTACGAAAGCCGCTCGATGACCAGCGCAATGCCTTGCCCGACACCGATGCACATCGTGCACAACGCAAAGCGCCCGTTGATCCGTTCCAGCTGGTACAGCGCGGTAGTGATCAGGCGCGCGCCGGATGCGCCCAGCGGATGGCCGAGCGCAATGGCGCCGCCGTTCGGATTGACACGCGGATCGTCATCGCGCAGACCAAGTGTGCGCAGCACCGCCAGCCCTTGTGACGCGAATGCTTCGTTCAGTTCGATCACGTCGAATTGTTGGAGCGTCATGCCGAGTTGCTTGAGCAACTTTTGCGTCGCCGGCGCCGGTCCGATGCCCATGATGCGCGGCTCGACGCCCGCGGTCGCCATGCCCACCACGCGTGCGCGGCGGCGCAGGCCGTACTGTTCCGCCGCCTGCTGATTTGCGAGCAACAGTGCGCAAGCGCCGTCGTTTACACCGGACGCGTTGCCGGCCGTCACGCTGCCGTCCGGACGAACCACGCCCTTGAGCTTACCCAGACTTTCGAGCGACGTTTCCCGCGGATGCTCGTCGAGCGTGATGCGCACGGGGTCGCCTTTCTTCTGCGCGACATCGACGCCGACGATTTCCTGCGCCAACGTGCCATCACGTTGCGCGCGGGCCGCTTTTTGCTGACTCGCGAGCGCGAACGCGTCCTGATCCGCACGGCTCACGCCGAACTGGACGGCGACGTTTTCCGCGGTCTCCGGCATCGAGTCGACGCCGTATTGGCGCTTCATCAGCGGATTGATAAAGCGCCAGCCGATGGTTGTGTCGTGAATGTCGGCTTGACGCGAGAACGCGCTGCCTGCCTTGCCCATCACGAACGGCGCGCGCGTCATGCTTTCGACGCCGCCGGCAATCATGAGACGCGCTTCGCCAGCCTTGATCGCGCGCGCGGCGGTGCCGACCGCGTCCATGCCTGAGCCGCACAGGCGGTTGATGGTTGCGCCCGGCGCATCCGTGGGCAGGCCCGCGAGCAGCGCCGACATGCGCGCGACGTTGCGATTGTCTTCACCGGCCTGGTTGGCGCAGCCGTAGATCACGTCGTCGAGGGCTCGCCAGTCGACGCCGGGATTGCGCTCGATCAGCGCCCTGATCGGTACGGCGCCGAGGTCGTCGGCGCGGACGTCTTTGAGGGCGCCGCCGTAGCGGCCGATGGGGGTGCGAATCGCATCGCAGATGAAGGCGTCGTTCATAGAAATTCCCGCTGGGGCGGAGCGGCGCGCAGTGCCGATCCGATGTCTCATGTTAGTTGGGGCGCACGACCCGGTCCATTCGGCCAAACGGCGTAGGAGCGAGGCCGTGCTTTTCTTATGCCGCTGTCCTATGCCATTCAGCCAGCTACCGCCAGCGCCGCTTTCGGTTCAACATGAACGCGGCTTTGAACCACACGGAAGCGATTCGCGACGAAGGCTGCATCGGCCAGTGCGGCATTGGCCGCCGGGTTCGCGCCCGTGCCGTGGAAATCGGAGAAGGCCGCGGACTGGTTGACGAACACTGCGCCTGTCAGATTGATCGACAGGGCGACGCCGCCGCGGATCGATGCCTCGTGCGCCGCGTCGAGCACGGCTTCGTCCGTGCTGTAGACCGAAAGCGTGAGCGCGCCGTGCTCGGCGGCGATCGCGCCGGCGAGATCGAGCGACTGCGCGGTCGAATCCGTCGCGATCACGAATGAGATTGGGCCGAACCATTCTTTGGTGAACTGTGCGTAGTCGGTGGTTGCGTCCAGTTGCAGCACAAGCGGCGTGCGCACGCGCGCGCTGGCGAACGACGGATGTTCGAGCGTCTGGCTCTGGACCAGAACGCGGCCGAGCCTGGCGGCTTCGTCGATGCGCTGGACGACGCCTTCGTTCTGAATCGCGCCAAGCAGTTCGACTGCGCGGGCCGGGTCGGCGACGAGCTTTTGCACGGCGCTGGCGATGGCTTGCGCGACTTCGTCGAAACCGAGCGTGCCGTCGGCGGTGCGGATGCCGTTGCGCGGCACGTAGATGTTCTGCGGCGCGGTGCACATCTGGCCCGAGTACAGCGCCAGTGAAAAGGCGATATTACGGGCGGCGGCTTTGATGTCGTCGACCGAGTCGATCACGATCTGGTTTACGCCGGCTTTTTCGGTGTAGACCTGAGCCTGGTGGGCATTACGCTCGAGCCACGTGCCGTTTTGCGTGCTGCCGGTGAAGTCGATGAGTTTGATCTCCGGGCGCAGAGCCAGATCCTGTACGAGTGCACCGTCGTTCGCTTCGGTGGCCAGCAACGTGACGACGTTCGGATCGAAACCCGCTTCACGCAAAACGTCCCGCGCGATTCGCACAGTCAGCGCGAGCGGCAGGATCGCGCCCGGATGCGGTTTGACGATGACCGTGTTGCCAGTGGCCAGATCGGCGAAGAGGCCCGGGTAGCCATTCCACGTCGGGAACGTGCAGCAGCCGAGGACAAGGCCGGTGCCGCGCGGTACGACGGTGTAGCGCTTGTGCATCGCGAGCGGCGGATTCTTGCCTTGCGGCTTTTCCCAGTGAGCGTCGGCGGGGATGCGGCGCAACTGGTCCCACGCGTACACGACCGCTTCGAGCGCGCGGTCTTGCGCGTGCGGGCCGCCGGCCTGAAAGGCCATCATGAATGCCTGGCCGGTCGTGTGCATCACGCTGTAGCCGATTTCGAAGCTGGCGTGATTCAGTCGCGCGAGAATTTCCAGACTCACGCCGATCCACGCCTGCGGGCCTGCCGCGCGCCAACTGCTTTGCGCGGCGGCGGCCGCCGCGATCAGTGCGTCGGGGTCGCCTTTCGGGTAGCGCACGCCGAGCGGGAAACCGAACGGCGAGACTTCGGCGCCGACCGTTTCGCCCGTCGAAGGTTGGTCCAGTTCGAATGTCGCGTTGAGTAGCGCTTTGAAGGCGGCTTCGCCGTCCGCGTTGGCTGTTTCCCCGTACACTTTCGGGCTGGGCATCTCGACGAACGGACTCCAGTAGCCGCGCGTTTCAACCGCGGTAAGTGCCTTTTGCAGCGTGTCTTCGTGCTTGGTGAATAGCGGATGTGTCATGGCAGAGGGGCTTGGCTGTGCGTTGGGAGGAAGCCTGTCTAATAATTGACCGACCGGTTGGTTGGTGAATGTTAGCATTATTAAGAGAGTCGCGCGAAGCGTTTTCGCGTGTGATTAACCATTAGAAGGTGGAGGCGGCATGGCTTACGAGAACATTCTGGTTGAGACGCAGGGACGGGTTGGTTTGATCACCTTGAACCGTCCGAAGGCACTGAACGCATTGAACGACGCGTTGATGGACGAACTGGGTAGCGCGCTGCGCGAGTTCGACGCCAACGACGCGATCGGCGCGATCGTGGTGACGGGTAGCGAGAAGGCGTTCGCCGCCGGCGCCGATATCGGCATGATGGCGACCTACACCTATATGGATGTCTACAAAGGCGACTACATCACCCGCAACTGGGAAACGGTTCGCTCCATCCGCAAGCCTATCATTGCCGCGGTGGCCGGTTTCGCGCTGGGCGGCGGCTGTGAACTGGCGATGATGTGCGACATCATTTTCGCCGCCGACACCGCCAAATTTGGTCAGCCGGAAATCAAGCTCGGCATCATGCCGGGCGCAGGCGGCACACAGCGGCTGCCGCGTGCGGTCTCGAAGGCGAAGGCAATGGATCTGTGCCTGACCGCCCGCTTCATGGATGCGAACGAAGCCGAGCGTGCGGGATTGGTTTCGCGTGTCATTCCGGCTGCCTCGCTACTGGATGAGGCCGTCGCCGCGGCAGCGACCATTGCGGAGTTCCCGCTGCCGGCGGTGATGATGGTGAAGGAGTCGGTCAACCGCGCATATGAAACGACGCTCGCGGAAGGCGTACATTTTGAGCGCCGCCTGTTTCATTCCCTCTTCGCAACTGAAGATCAGAAAGAGGGCATGGCCGCATTCGTGGAGAAGCGCAAGCCGGTTTTCAAGCATCGTTAATACGCTT